>JAZNVJ010000033.1:0-1579 GCA_045592765.1 Alphaproteobacteria bacterium
AGAGCTTATTGGGTATGTCCTTTGGTGGAAGAATCAGAAAAATCTGACTTGGCGGCAGCAGAAGAGCGTTTTGCATCATTACAAAAAATATTTGGTAATGAAGTCGGTTTGGTGCATGGCAAAATGAAAGAAAAAGATAAAGATGCGGTAATGGAACGCTTTAAAACCGGAGAGATTAAACTTCTGGTGGCAACTACCGTAATCGAGGTTGGAGTGAATGTGCCGGAAGCTACCATTATGATTATTGAACATGCCGAAAGGTTTGGGTTGGCACAGCTCCACCAACTGAGAGGACGTATTAAACGTGGTTTTGAAGCCTCTACCTGTATGCTGATGTATGGATTGCCCTTATCTGATACATCAAAAGAGCGCCTAAACATAATGCGCCAAAGTGAAGACGGGTTTTTGATTGCCGAAAAAGATTTGGAGCTTAGAGGTGGTGGAGAGATTTTAGGCACTAAACAAAGTGGTTTTGTTGAGTTCAAAATTGCAGATATGGAAATACATAAAAACCTTTTACATATTGCCAATCAAGATGCCAAACTTATCTTAGAACTTGACCCAAAATTAGAAAGCAAACGAGGGCAAGCTCTGCGTACCCTACTCTATTTGTTTGAAAAAGATGATATGGTCAGAAATTATCGCAGTTAATCTCTCTTGACTTACAAAGGCTTTTGCGCTATTAGCAAGGCAAGTGTTTTAACTATCTTGATAAATAAGTATACCGATATGCCTGAAAATAAAATTAATCCACGCAAAACTTTTGCGATTATTTCTCACCCTGACGCCGGTAAAACTACCCTTACCGAAAAGTTGCTACTGTTTGGCGGGGCAATTCAACAAGCCGGAGCGGTAAAAGCTCGAGGTGAAAACAGACGCGCTCATTCTGACTGGATGAAAGTGGAGCAAGAGCGTGGAATATCTGTCGCCTCATCAGTGATGACTTTTGAGTATAACAATATCACCTTTAATCTGCTTGATACCCCTGGGCACGAAGATTTTTCAGAAGATACTTATCGGGTTTTGACTGCGGTTGATTCGGCTATTATGGTACTTGATTCTGCCAAAGGTATTGAAACTCAAACTAAAAAACTTTTTGAAGTATGCCGACTTAGAGATGTCCCTATCATTACTTTTATCAATAAATTAGACCGTGAAGGACAAGATCCGTTTGCTTTGCTTGATGAAATTGAAAAAACTTTGGCATTAGATGTTACTCCGGCAAGTTGGCCAATCGGTAGCGGTAAAGATTTTTTAGGATGTTATGATTTGTTCGGTGACAGACTTATTTTGATGAACAAGAGCGGAGATAAATCACAAATTAATGCCACTATTGAAACTTGTAACGGTTTGGATGATGAGAAATTAGATAAACTCTTACCAGCTCATTTGGCATCAAAACTGCGTGAAGATGTTGAGATGATTAAAGAGCTTTGCCCTAAATTTGATTTAGATGACTATCTGTCCGGTACTCTTACTCCGGTATTTTTCGGTAGTGCTATCAACAACTTCGGTGTTAGGGAAGTGTTAGAAGGTTTACATTCTATAGCCCCCACCCCTCGTCCTCAGCCGGCTATGG
>JAZNVJ010000034.1:0-3584 GCA_045592765.1 Alphaproteobacteria bacterium
CACAGAACGACATGGCTACGATCCGACTTGATATGGAACTTGAAAATGTTGTTGATGATGATCCGGAAGAAGATGACGATGATACTTCAGAAAATATTGGCGGAGATGGTGATGCTGAAGGATCTGGTGAAGAAGATGATTTGGATGGTTCAAGCGGAAGAACTTCTGCTTCAGTTTCAGCAATGGAAGAGGCTTTAAAAGAGCCGGTACTGGAAATTTTAAATAAAATATCAAGTTATTATGATGATTTGAAAAAAGTACAAACTCAACGTGTTAATGCGATTATTGCCGGTAAAAAAGTATCTGCTGCAGTAGAAAAACAATATTTGCAAGTTAAGAAAGATTTAGTTGAGCTTATGAGCTCTATCCATTTGAACGCTACCAGAGTTGAACAGTTGGTTGAACAGCTTAATGAGCTGAACAAAAGACTGGTCGGTTTTGAAGGCAAATTAGTGCGTTACGCTCTATCTTGCAAGATAAAGCATGAAGATTTCTTAGCCTTTTATCGTAAATCAGAAACCTCTCCAGATTGGTTAGAGGAAATGTCACGCAAAAAAGATAAGCATTGGCAGTTGTTTGTTGAGCGTTATGGTGTAGAAATTGTTGAGCTTAAAGATTCTGTTACTCAAATGGCACAAGAATGCGGTTTGCCTATTTCTGAATATCGTAAAATGGTAGATACAATCAAAAAAGGTGAACGTGAGGCCGAGCGCGCTAAAAAAGAAATGATAGAAGCTAACTTGCGTTTGGTTATTTCAATTGCTAAAAAATACACCAATCGTGGTTTGCAGTTCTTGGATTTGATTCAAGAAGGTAATATCGGTTTGATGAAGGCGGTTGATAAGTTTGAATATCGTCGTGGTTATAAGTTTTCTACTTATGCAACATGGTGGATACGTCAGGCGATTACTCGTTCAATTGCCGATCAGGCTCGTACCATTCGTATTCCGGTGCATATGATTGAAACTATTAATAAATTGGTTAGAACCTCTCGTCAGATGTTGGCAGAGATGGGGCGTGAGCCGGTGCCTGAGGAGTTGGCAAAGAGACTTTCAATGCCATTGGAAAAAGTGCGTAAAGTTATGAAAATTGCCAAAGAACCGGTTTCTTTGGAAGCTCCTGTCGGTGATGAAGAAGATTCTTCTTTGGGTGATTTTATTGCTGATGAGAGTGCATTACAACCTTTAGATTCTGCAATTCATTCAAACTTGAAAGAAACTTGCACCAGAATTTTGTCTTCACTTACTCCAAGAGAAGAGCGTGTACTTAGAATGCGTTTTGGTATTGGTATGAATACGGATCATACTTTGGAAGAAGTAGGACAACAGTTTAATGTTACTCGTGAACGTATTCGTCAGATTGAGGCTAAAGCATTGCGTAAGCTAAAACATCCGAGCAGATCACGAAAATTGAGAAGTTTTTTGGATCAATAGTTATAATAATAAAAGCCTGTACAATTTTGTACAGGCTTTTTTTGATGTTGATTGTTATCGTATAGTTAGTTTTTCTAATTTTGCTTTTTCCATGGCAATATCTTTTGCGGACATAACTCTTTGTCCGGCTTCGAGAGGGTTTCGTAAATGGTCTTTAGCATTATAAAAATCTCTATAACCTTGATTTTTTGTTGATGAAGCAACATAAAGTTCAATGTTGTTATAAGGTTTTTCAGAGAGAGTTTTGTTTCCCATAGGCATTTCAAAATCTTTACCTTGACGCCATGCATCATATTTCATCATATCGTCATTAGCAGATTTCCCGTATTTTGCTTCAGAGCTTTTCATGTATGCTAATAATTGAGCTTCAGCATCTTGAAGTTTGGGGTTTGTAAAATAATTGCCTTTTATTTCTGATTTGCTGTCAGGAAATCTTTTTTGTGCACTTTCCATTAAACGATTTATTTCTGCCAAAGCTTTGTCTTTTTCTGCATCAGACATGCTTTGACCAAAATGTTCCATACGAACAATGTTGGCATAGGCAGTATGCATGGCAACGTCAAATTGATTGGGTTCAAGTCTATCGTAAGGATTTGTTTCTTTTTTAGAAGGTCCGCCTTTAGAAGTTTCTAGTCCACGTAATTCTTTTATATTTTTTGTAAAACCGGATATTGTTTCTGCGGTAGCTCTAAATCCTCTATAAACATTAGAGCTATTGCTTAAAGACTCTTGAATTGCTTGAGCTTCTTCTTTTGTTGCCTGCTTAATTGTTTTTTCTCCGGTTAAAACAGAGCCAGTTGTTTTTAGAGTGCGACCTAAATTTTCAAGCATTTGTTTTGCCCATGATTTTTTTTGTTTAGGTTTTACTCCCATATAAGATGTATTTCCGTTTATATTTATTTTTACAGCACTACTCATATCATATTGAGCTTGCATATCAAGTTCTTGCTTTCTTTCTTTTATTGATGATTTTATAATTGTAAAGGCTTGTTTTGTTGTTTCAAGCAATCTTTTTGCTCTATCTTTATCTTTGTCAGCAAGATGTTTACACGCTTCTTTTAATGATATTTTTCCGGCAGCAACATCACCCAAAATATATAGAAAATCAGCAAAAGTGGATTGTGATGTTATTTCTTTATTTTGTTCACTCATTAGTTTTCCCCTTATTTATTATTATATTGATAATTTACCACAAATGTTGACTAAAGTCAACACGATTCAAAATTTAAGTAGTTATACTCGGAGATAGAGTAGGTGTTTAATATTGAGTAGTCGGTTAGAAATTATTGGCTCTAATATTCGAGAAATCCGTAAAAAACAAAATTTGTTACAAATTGATTTAGCGGTAATGGTGGGTATTGACAGAGCTTATTTATCAGAAATTGAAAATGGAAAGACAAATGTTTCAATAAGTCTTTTGTATGCTATTGCAGATGCTTTAAATGTATCTGTTATAAATATTTTGCCGGAATAGTTTTATTTATAGTAGGTTCTTTTTAGAATAGTAATTGGCTGAGTAGTAAAATAGCCCTCTTGACAATGATGTTAAGAGGGCTATATTTTTTTCAGTTATTAATCATTATAAACTTATTATGTTATGGAAATGAAAGAATTCATTAAAGGAGCTAAAGAAAATTTTACTACAGCTCTCGGGGTGTGCCAAATAATAATTTTGGGAGGTTTGCAACCTAGTGTATCAGAAATTTTGCAAGTGTATGCAATTTTGAGAAATTGGATTGAAGAATTTAGAAAAACAATCTTGTTTTGTAGTGATCCGGAATTGCTTACTGCAAAATTAAAGCTTAGACGATATATGCAATTGTGTGAGCAAGAGTATATTTCCAGAGTGTTAAAACCTAAACACTCTGATATCTTGAGAGAACTTCGTCTAATGAAGGTTGAAAATATGACCGACGAGGAAAAAGAAGCTGTTAGAGAATTTGTTAAGGCTGAGGAAGAGCACAACTTCTTAGCAATCAGCAATTGGCGAGAATTTGTACCTAAATTATGAAGAATAAACCGTTTAAGCCTCGTTGCTTGGACGGTTTTTTTGTTTAGGTGTACGAAAAATTTTACCAGTAAAATCGGAAAAAAGTCTGATTGTCAAAAAAGAAAAAATAATTATTCTAAATTGTGTTAACGAGATAAGAC
>JAZNVJ010000035.1:0-3587 GCA_045592765.1 Alphaproteobacteria bacterium
CAACCAGTTCATCATAACGAGTTGATCCAAAGTCTATATTTATCATTTTTCTCATCGGCAATACTCCTAATAATATTGATATATTTATTATAGCTTATTTTATGGTGATTAGTCAATCCATAGATATTTAGATTAATTAAAAATAAGGTTGCGAAATTAAAAAAATCCGCTATTTTCAATGATAATTAAATATGTATGACTAAAGGTTTTGACAATACAATGAATGAACATAATTTAGAGTTAATTCGTAATTTTGCAATTATTGCCCATATTGATCATGGTAAATCTACTTTGGCAGATAGATTGATTGAAGCTTGTGGTGGTCTGGAAAAAAGAGAAATGACCGAACAAGTTTTGGATAATATGGATATTGAGAAAGAAAGAGGAATTACTATTAAGGCGCAAACGGTGCGTTTAAATTATAATGCTAAAGACGGAAAAACATATCAGCTCAATCTTATTGATACTCCGGGGCATGTGGATTTTTCATATGAGGTTTCTCGTTCGTTGGCTTCTTGTGAGGGGTCAATTTTAGTTGTTGATGCAACTCAGGGGGTAGAGGCGCAAACTCTAGCTAATGTATATTTGGCAATTGATAATAATCACGAAATTGTTCCAGCCTTAAATAAGGTTGATTTGCCTTCTGCTGATGTGGAAAGAGTTAAGTCTCAGATAGAAGATGTTATAGGTATTGATGCAACTGACGCTATTGAAACATCAGGTAAGACAGGGCTTGGGGTTGATGATTTGTTAGAAGCGATTGTTAATAAATTGCCTGCGCCCAAAGGAAATATTAATGCTCCATTGAAAGCATTGTTGATAGATAGTTGGTATGACAGCTATTTGGGGGTTATTATTTTGGTGCGTGTACATGATGGAGTTTTGCGCAAAAAGACTCAAATACGTATGATGTCTAATAATGCAACCTATTTGGTAGAAAAAGTAGGTGTTTTTTCTCCTAAAATGACAGATGTTGAAGCTCTATACCCCGGAGAAGTAGGTTTTATTACGGCAAGTATTAAAAGCGTTAGTGATTGTAGTATCGGTGATACGATTACAGACAATAAAAAACCTTGTATTGAACCGTTAAAAGGATTTAAACCATCTGTTCCGGTTGTTTTCTGTTCTATATTTCCGGTTGATTCGAGCCAATATGAATTGTTAAAAGATGCTTTGGCAAAATTAAAGCTTAATGACGCAAGTATAGATTATCAAAATGAAAATTCAGCAGCGTTGGGTTTAGGTTTTCGTTGTGGTTTTTTAGGACTCTTGCATATGGAAATCATTCAAGAGCGTTTGGGAAGAGAATTTGATTTAGATTTAATTACTACTGCTCCTTCAGTGGCATATAAAATTCATCTAACCAATGGTTCAGATATTACTTTGCATAATCCGGCTGATATGCCTGATGTTACGCAAATTAAATATATTGAAGAGCCAATGGTAAAAGCGACAATTTTAGTTCCGGATACATATTTGGGGTCAGTGCTCAAACTTTGTACTGAGCGTAGAGGAGAGCAAGTTGAATTAACCTATGTTGGTTCAAGAGCGATGGTCGTATATAAAATTCCTCTAAATGAGATAGTGTTTGACTTTTATGATCGGCTTAAATCGATTACCAGTGGTTATGCCAGTTTTGATTATGAACTTATTGGGTATCAAGAATCTGATTTGGTTAAGGTGCAAATTTTGATTAATGAAGAATCGGTAGATGCTTTGGCGTTTTTGTGCCATCGTAGTGAGGCGGAAGCCAGAGGGCGTCAAATTTGCGAGCGTTTAAAAGATTTAATTCCCAGACATTTATTTAAGATACCTTTGCAGGCCTGTATCGGTGGAAGGGTGGTTGCTAGAGAAACGATATCTGCTTTACGTAAAGATGTTACTGCAAAATGTTATGGTGGTGATGTTACCAGAAAACGTAAGTTGTTGGATAAACAGAAAAAAGGAAAATTAAGAATGCGCCAATTTGGAAAAGTTGAAGTTCCACAGTCTGCGTTTATTGAGGCTTTGCGGATTGGTGATAATTAAATTTTATGAAATGTAATAAATTTGTGAATTTTTATAATAAAAAAGCAAATTTAATAGATTAGAAACCTTTTTTGTGTTATGATATTTTTATATTGTAATTACAATGAAGGGGCTCCCAATGTATGTTTGGGTCGTGTTAGCTACATTTTTGGCAATGCTTGCATCTTATTCGCTTTCGGTTAGGTCGGATATGCGAGAAATTACGGTTGAGCCTGTAGCTGAAGCGGTATTGGGTAAAATGATTATTCAACATGAGGCGGCTTATCAATATGTTAAATATAAAAAATATCCCTATACAACAGACAGAGATATTGTAAATTATCAGCCCGGAGTTGTGGCAGAAGCGGATATTTTAAATGAGATGCCCAGAGGTTATAAGCTTAGCGGAAATTATACAAGTCAAATTTTTTGTACTAATCCAGAAATGACAGTAACCTATGCCAATCAAGCATCATGTAATGATAGAGATAATAAGAAAATATTGATTACTTATGGACCTATTCCGTCTAAGTGGGCAAATTTGTATACTTCAGAAAATCAAATTCCCAATAATGATTTGATGGGGGCTATGCGTAAAATAGTTAAAGGCGGAGAAAATATGGGATATACAGCTTATGCATCAGCAGATGATGTTAATAAGTGTAATAGCAATCCTAATCCATCTCCGGAGAATACTTCTTGTACTAATGTGAAACTAAAAGGGCGTAAAGGTAATATGATGGTGTTTATTTCGCAAGCGGTTTTGAGTGATGAAGTTTTTAGTTCTGTTTGTGATTTAACCAAGGGTTGGAGTTGCTTGGTTTATATGACGAGTATATAATTTTGGAGGATGTGAGCAGATGGGAAAAGTGATAGATAAAATATCTCAGAAAGGTAGCATGATGGTTGAGGCCATAGCAATGCTAGGGCTTATCACAATGGTTACTCCGATTTTATATAAAAAAGCTGCGGAACGTACAACTGAGCTACAAGATATTAATACAGCCGCACAACTGCGCTCTCTTTCTAAGGCTTTGGATGAATATATTTCTGATAATTATGAAAATTTGTCTTCAAGTGTTGGTGCTAATTCATCGGCAGTTATAAGCAATGATGATATTGCTCCGTATTTGCCACATAGTTTTAATGTAGATGCTTCAAAGTTGTTTGATAAATATGAATTTGCGGTTCGTCATGACGTTATTAATCAAGGAGAAGATACCGAGCATTCGTCATTAACCGGTGCGGTGTTGGGAAACTTATCTGAAGAGCTACCCAGAATACGTTCGGCTAAAATTGCATCAATGGTTGGTGCCAATGGAGGTGTGGTTGATGCTGATGGTAATATTGGTGGCGTGCAAGGCGGATGGGAAACAACACTTGGGGATTTTGGGTTTTCTGAAGATGCGGCTAATGGTAGTTTGGTTACAATGTCTACTCATGCGGTGACGTCGTCTGGTGATGGTGCCAGTGCAAATCATGTGTTGTATAGGGATGATTCTAAAGGTGTGGAATATAATACAATGCAAACAGCACTGTATATGGGGGAGAATCCGATAGAAGAAGTCACAAGGATTATT
>JAZNVJ010000036.1:0-1722 GCA_045592765.1 Alphaproteobacteria bacterium
GTTGGGTTTTAACTTTTTTGATTGCTTTACATTAACGATTATGATATATTTTTTTATATTGATCAACGAGGAATTTATGATACGCAGAAACATCCTATTATTTAAAATAACACAATTTTTTGGTGGATTGTGGTTTTTGGCGCCATTGGCTATTGTTTATTTTGAAACAATAACACAATCATATGCTGTGGCCATGTCTGTTTTTGCCGTTTCATCACTTTCTACCACATTTATGGAAATTCCCGCCGGTTTATTTTCTGACAAAATAGGTCGGCGAAAAACATTATTATTTTCTCCATTACTTATTTGTTTGGCTTTTTTATTATGGGCATTGGCAGGAAATTTTCACTGTTCGTCTTTATTATTCATCGGGGCTTTTTTATACGGAACCGCCGACGCTGTTAGGTCTGGCACAGATGAAGCTTTAATCTATGAAACAATGGAAGAATTGGGCGAACAAGAAAATTTTAAAATCCAATATGCAAAAAGTCGTGGTTGGGGACAAACAGGTGCAACTGTTAGTGCTATTCTTGCAGCTTTAATTACATACTACTCCTCACTACAAATATTAGCTTGGACATCCATTATTCCGTTTATTGCACAATTAATCGCTGTATGGCTTTATATTGAACCAAAACGCTCACAAAAACCTAAAAAAGCAAATTCTTGGATCAATTTTCAACTGGCTTTCAAGAAATTATGGCAAAATCGGAAATTACGTTTTTATACAAGTATTGAAATGATTGATACTGCTTTTGGAACTGCTACCTTTCGCTTTGAAGGTGCATATTATCAAACATTGATAACACAATGGGGCGTAAATATCGTCCGTTTTTCAAAACATATTTTAGGAATAATCGGCTTTTTTATTGTTCCGTATTTTCGTAAAATTAATATCGTTAAACTGTTTTTTGGTTCAATGATTGGAAACGCTTTTGTTAGATTGATTGGAGTAATTTTAAACAATACTTTTGCCCCTTTTATTATGGCAACCGTCAGTTTGTTTTATGGTACAGAAAGAACGAGTTGTGCCAATATCATGCAAAATGAATTTTCACCCGAACAACGTGCAACAATGAAATCCATTATTTCATGCCTATCCAGTATTTTTGCAGCATTTGTACTTATCTTAATGGGATGGATTGCTGATATTTATGGTGCCAGAACAGCTATTTTAACAGCAATTTTAGTAAAGATTGCTGTCATTATCAGCTCTCTCATTATTTTAAATAAAAAAAAGTTCGATAAATTGGAAAATTAAACCCATCACAATCGAACTATTATCGAACCAGCATAAATGTTTGAAATACAAATAAAAAACAACTCCCGAAGTGTGAGCTGTATGTTTTGGTACAGCGTGCTTAGCGAATACCGAGCCAATAATATCAAAGAAATTGATGAGTTGTATCGTTTAATTGAAAGCCTTTCCTTTCAATCACAATTTGAATAAGTCATCTAAACCTGCCCTTAGGGCCGGAGGTTGAATTAGACCATCCACACTGCCACCATCTCGGGAGCCCTACTTGCCATCTAGAGGACCTTGGGAGCCCGACCGGCACATCCCAGCCATCAAATTAAATCCAACATCGTTAATGGAGTGTTTTTTTGCAAGAGCCTTTACATGCGAGAGCCAATGAGAGGCTATACTTGTTCAGTATAATTGTTCATTTTAACCTCTACCTACATATATACAAAGGTTAACAAATGTGATATTCAAAACCT
>JAZNVJ010000037.1:0-2188 GCA_045592765.1 Alphaproteobacteria bacterium
AACATTATCTTTAATAATATCAAGATAATCACCGATAACCTGTAAAATTGTCATCAATTGACGTTTATATTCATGAATTCTTTTGGCATGGACAATAAACATACTTTCCGGATTAACCATAACACCGGTTGATTTGAAGATATGTTGTGCCAAACGTTGCTTATTTGCAACCTTAACATCTTGAAAAGCCTTAATGAACTTTTTATCATCAACATAATCTTCTAATTGGCGCAAATCATTAAGCTCAGTAATCCAATTATCGCCAATTCGAGAGCTAATCAAATCAGATAATGCGGTGTTAGCGTGCAACAACCAACGACGAGGCGTAATTCCGTTGGTTACATTGCTAAACTTCTCCGGCCAAAGTTCATAAAATTCCGGAACCAACTGACTCTTGATTAATTCTGAGTGAATTGCAGCAACGCCATTAACTGAGAATGAACCGACAATTGACAAGTTTGCCATACGGATAATCTGATTATCACCTTCTCCGAACACTATTGAAACCTTGTCCAATTTAGCTCTATCTTCACCAAAACGAGAACGAGCAAAATCCATAAATCTGCGATTTATTTCATAAATAATCTGCAAGTGTCTGGGAAGCATTCTGCCAATAATTCTTGCCGGCCAAGTTTCAAGAGCTTCGGGCAACAATGTGTGATTGGTATAAGCAAATACTTTAGAGGTAATCTCCCAAGCTTCATCCCATTCTTGTCCATATACATCAACCAACAAACGCATCATTTCTGCAATAGCTATTGCCGGATGGGTATCATTGAGTTGAATAACCACTTTATCGGGCAAAGTGCTGAAATCTTCGCTTTTTTCCAAAAAACGACGCAAAATATCTTGAATTGCACAAGATGCAAAGAAATATTGTTGTTTTAGGCGTAATTCTTTGCCAGATTCAACCGCATCTGAGGGATAAAGAACTTTTGAAATCGTTTCGGTTTCAATTTTTTCTTTCATTGCCTCGATATAGCCCCCTTCATTAAAGATGTTAATATCAAGCTCATCATCGGTTTTGGCAGAGAACAAACGTAAATAGTTAACTGATTTGCCGGCATATCCTACAATCGGAAAATCAAACGGAACACCATACAAAGTTCTGGTATTCATCCATACAAAACTTTTTTGACCATTAGGATTGTCCAAAACTTCAACATCTCCATAAATCGGAATTTTTACCACTCTATCCATACGAGCAAACTGCCATGGTGAGCTTTCGGCCAACCAACTATCAGCCTGCTCTACTTGATAACCATTTTCAAATTTTTGTTTAAACAGACCAAATTTATAGTCTATTCCGTAGCCAAAACCGGCTAAACCTAAAGATGCCATAGAATCAAGGTAACAAGCAGCAAGCCTTCCTAAACCACCGTTACCTAAGGCAGGATCATATTCAGCATCAAAAATTTCTTCCAAGGAAAAACTCGGAAAACCTTCTATTTTAATATTTTTAATGATATCAAACAAACCTAAATTATGCAGATTGTTTTCCAATGAACGACCTAACAAATATTCTATTGATAGATAATAAATACGCTTGGAATTGCATTGATTGTAGCGAGAAATGGTTTCATACATTTTATCCATAGCAAACTCTCTAACCGCCAAAGAAATTGCCTCTAAGGCCTCTTCTTTAGTAACTTCACAAGTGCGTTTGCCAATAAAATACTTAATATAATGCTCAATGGATAATTTAAGACGGGCACGATCAATCTCGTTAATAATTGTAGAACCTTTATTCACTTTGCATACTCCTGTTGGAAAAAATACCTAATTATCCCAAACTTAAATAAAATTGTTTGAAATATGGTTAATAATATAATTCTTTTTTTTTAAGCTTGTTAGAAATGATTATATTTTTTTTAATAAATAAACTTGTAAAATGTATTCTATGTTCTATAATCCGAACAGTTTTTTGATCAAGTTTGAGGTAAATAAATGAAGCGTTATTTTTATGCCGGAGTGGCTACAATTGCATTGATGTCTTATACTTTGCCAGCAACAGCACAAAATATTTTTGAAGCTCTTGGTGAAACGTATAATACCAATCCAACTTTGCAAGCAGAACGAGCTTATTTGCGTAGTGTAGATGAAAATGTGTCTTTAGCAAAATCAGGATATCGTCCCAATATTGCTTTGACCGGCAATTATAGAAACAGTGATAATAGTTCTGACAACT
>JAZNVJ010000038.1:0-6758 GCA_045592765.1 Alphaproteobacteria bacterium
TTTTTACCAGAAAAATATTTATTGATGGAAAACCGGAAGGAGTGCTTGTTTTTATTGATGGAAAAGTTGATGCACTTCGTAAACTTGAAAATGGTAAAGTTGTTTATCAGTATTTTCCAGATGGAAAAGAGCAAGTTTTTGATGAGAATGGCAAAGGAACAGTTAGAAAAGCAGCTAAAGAAACCCAAAATAAATATAATTGGGCTTTTGATAGTCTAATTAATTATAGCAGTATAAAGACAGGTAAAGCTACAGTCGCATGGGAAGATTATAAAGGATTAAGCCCTAAGATTGATTCTCCTGATTATAGTGGAACAAAAGATGAAAAAGGAAATGTTATAGAATATGCTGGGGAGAAAGTTATAGGGAAAGGAACGCCTTATGGGTGGGAGCAAAAATGTTGTTTTGTAGATAGGGAACCTTGTTTTACGAATGGTTCAGATATTTTTACTATTCCTTATAATAGCAAGCGCAAACTCAAAAGTAATGGTAATATTTTATACACTTTTACTAATGGAAATGGCGACACCTGTCCTTTTATAGAGGTTTCATCCACTGGTTGTATTGTGAAAGATTACGATTGGGGCATAGATAAAACAGGAGCACATATTTTTTCTGATATTAAAAAAAATAAAGATATTTTAGAAAATGGAACAGTAGAATTTGAAGATGGTTCCTGTAGTGAACTTATAGATAATGGTATTAGAATTGTAACAGCTGATGGTAGAAAAGTAGATTATGATATCGCAAAATCTCAAGTGATTCAATATGTAAGCGATGATTTCAAGTATAAAAAAACTGCACAAGGAACTGCAGTTGCTTATAAGTGTAAATTTAGCGATTATAATAATTCAATAGAATTGTCCGTTAATTTGGCATATGATAAAAATGATGAATTATTAGGATTATCTGGTGTAGCAGATAATAATAATGGAATGCAAGTTGATGATGAGTATAAGACTGAAGAGGGATTACAATCCGATCTTGAGGCGTACGTACATCAATTATACAATATTAAGTATGATGCAAGTTCAAAAGTATTAGAGTTGAAAGGTGAAACTTATTATGAGAATTCTGAAATACTAAAATCAACTCCAGAAACTTGGGATCATTCTAGTTATAGATCATTTTATCTTAAGCCTGAAGAGATTGGTGTTTTGTCCTTGGTTGATGGTGCTCCACTCAAGTATGTTCCTATATATGGTCATGAGTATACAGAAGCTCGTCCGATAAAACAAAACAACAATACTTTTGAGTATGAAGGAGACCCTTTTGAGGGGAATATTGTTCGTTGGTATCGAGATGAAAAACCATATAATGGAACCTTTAAGCATACTGAAGAAGATGGTTCAGTTAAAACCTATCAAATGAAACTTGGAGAGGTTATTAAAGATCCCAAAGAGGTTGTTTTGAAAGAAACAAAAAAAGATAAAGCTGAACCTGAAAAGAGCACAGAGAATAAAAAAGAAGTACAAGGTCCTAACAATTTGCTTCAAACATTACTCAATAAGATGAAAAGAAATAGATAAGAGTAATATTTCTTTTTGTTAAGGCAATATCTTAGCTTGCGACAATAAAAGGTCTTGAGATAATTAATATTTCGGTTACAATATATGGAAAGTAAAAATCTGTAATATTTTGCGTTATTACTAAAAAAAATAATTGATAAGGAATAGTCATTTTGTGGAGAGTATACTTAGTATGCTTGATATTTTTACTTTCAGGTTGTGTTTCATATTATGATGAATATGAACAAAGTTTGTATGATTCGAGAACAAACGGTTATGGTTATACAGTCTATAATTCTCCTCTCAGGTTAAGAGGATTAAGTTATAGTGATTTTTATATGTTAGATAATCATCCTCAAGATTATTTTGATATGCAACTGTGGTCGGGAATTAATAATATAAGCAGATTTGCAATACATGGAATTGTGCAAAATTTGGCTCGCTAATCCTTGATAAATCAGTTTTCGATAATACTTTAAAACAGATAATAATGTAGGGTAAAAAGCTATGAAATTAGAGTTTTTTACAAATGATGCTGTTTTAAATATAATCTTGAAAGGTGATTATCTTAACTATGATGATAATTTCACTAAGGCTACATTATTGGCTAAATTAAAAAATAGTAGAATAAAAAAAATATATATAAATGCTAAAAAGTTAGTGAATTGGGATTCAACTTTGGTAGTGATTTTTGTTGAGCTTTTTAAATTGGCAAAACAAAAAAATATTCAAGTTGTAACCAAAGATATTCCACAAAATTTATATAATTTAGTAAAATTAGCAGTTGTTGTTGACAGAAAACCGGAGCAACAACATCAAAAACCGGAAGATTTATTGGAAAAAGTCGGCTCTAAAACTATTGAGCTATGGCAAAGCATCAATAGAGGTTGGGGGTTTATTAAGGATATTCTTAATTCATTAAAAAGATATATGTTCCGTTCGGCAATATTTAGAGAAATAGATTTTTTATTTGCATTGGAAGATTGTAGTTATAAGGCGGTAGGAATAGTGTCTTTAGTGAGTTTTATGGTTGGATTGATTTTAGCTTTTGTGGGAGCAATACAATTAAAAGTTTTTGGTGCTCAAATTTATGTTGCCAGTTTGGTTGTAATTGCAATGACCAGAATTATGGGGGCAATAATGGTGGGTGTTGTTATGGCGGGGCGTACCGGAGCACAATATGCGGCCACAATCGGAACAATGCAGGTTAATGAGGAAATTGATGCCTTAAAAACAATGGGGAGCTCGGTAACTGATTTTTTGGTTTTGCCAAGGATTATTGCCCTTACCATAACAATTCCGCTATTAACTGTTTTGGCTGATGCAATGGGGATTTTAGGTGGAATGGCGGTGGGAACGGGGATGTTGGACATTGTTCCGGAAGAATATTGGAACTATACCTTAAAAGCATTGAAATTTAATAATTTTTGGGTTGGTTTGTTTCATGCTTTGGTTTTCGGGATTATAATCTCTCTTTGCGGATGTTATTTTGGCATATATTGTGGTCGAAATGCCGATAGTGTCGGTAAAGCGACTACACAAGCAGTAGTTTATTCAATAGTTTGGATGATTGTGGCAACCGGAATAATAACCTTTTTACTACAGGTGGTTGGCATATGAAAAAAGGTGATGCGCAAATAGTTATAAAAAATTTGACCATTGCCTATGGTGATTTTGTAGTGCTTAAAAATATGAATTTTACAATTAAAAAAGGCGATGTCTTTATCATTATGGGTGGGAGCGGTTGCGGAAAAAGCAGTTTGCTTCGGGTTTTGACGGGTTTAATGCCGAGTGCAAAGGGGCAAATTTTAATAGATGGAGTAGATTTCAGCAAAGCAAATCAAGGGCAAAAAGATATGATTATGAAACGCTCAGGGATATTATATCAGAGCGGAGCTTTGTTTAGCTCAATGAGTTTGGCAGAAAATATAGCAATGCCTTTGCAACAACATACAGATTATTCTGATAGGCTCATAAATGAGTTAGTTGATTTGAAGTTGGCATTAGTCGGATTATATGGGTTTGGGGATTTTTATCCTTCAGAAATAAGCGGAGGTATGAAAAAACGAGCCGGTTTGGCAAGGGCATTAGCTTTAGATCCTGAAATTGTTTATTTTGATGAACCATCAGCAGGATTAGATCCGATAAGCTCAAAATTGTTGGATGATTTGATTTTGGATATAAACAGAAGTTTAGGAACAACAATTGTAGTAGTTACACATGAATTAGAAACAATTTTTAATATCGGTAATAATTCAATATTTTTAGATGCTTCAACCAGACAAATAGGGGCTATAGGAAATCCTAGAGAATTGTTAAAAAATCCGCCTAACGATACTGTATATGAATTTTTAACCAGAGGAGCAAAGAAAAATGCATAAAGAGCCAAATAAGAGATTAATCGGAGTGTTTATGATTAGCGGAATATTGGTGTTGGCTGCTACTTTTTTGGTATATATACGAGAAAAGTTTTTTGTAAATGATGGCAAAATGGTGGTAATGTATTTTGAGGAATCCATTAACGGGTTAAATGTCGGCTCTCCGGTAGTGTTCAAAGGAGTACAAATTGGTAAGGTTGTGGCAATAGATTTAATTGCAAATGCTAAAAATTTAGAGTTTTCTATCCCTGTTTATGCTCAAATAGAACAACGTAAAGGAAAAAGAGATAATACTTTTAAGGATAGAGTTGAATTATTGGATCGTCTTATAGCCGAGGGGTTAAGAGCAAGATTGACAACCCAAAGTTTTTTGACCGGAATGTTAATGATAGAATTAGAGATTCTTCCCGGAACACCTGTTATCCTCAAACATGGCAAAAAAGATGATATTCTAGAGATACCGACCGTATTGTCGCCAATTGGCGAACTATCTAAAGGGTTACAAGATTTGCCAATTCAAAAAAGTGTTGAAGAGTTTAATAAATTTTTTGTTAATCTAAATGCCGAAGTGCCTAAAATATTGCCTCAAATTAATAAAATTGTAAGTAATATAAATCAGGCAATATCGAACAGATCAGGAGCTTCTGCGGATATTATAGTTAACTTTAATAAAGCTTTAAATAATATTAGTGATGCCGCAAGAGCAGTACGAAATTTGGCAGATTATTTGGAGCGACATCCGGAAGCGGTGTTAAAAGGTAAAAAAGGAGCGTATTAAGATGAAAAAAATAGGTTTGTTACTGATTGTGATGCTTTCCGGATGTACCGGATTTACTCCTGATTCTAAATTTTATACTTTGCAAGGTGTTGATAGAGTGGAGCAAACATATAAAACGGCGAATTTAGTTATCGGAGTAGGGGAGGTTAGTGTTCCGCAATATTTGGACAGAGCGCAAATAGTGATTCGAGATGATAATCAAGTAGAGCTTTTTATCTCAGAATTACATAGGTGGGGTGAGCCTTTGGGGGATGCAATACAGCTTGCATTGGTTGATGATTTGGCTTTATATTTACCAAGTGCGTTGGTAAGACCGACTTCAATGCGTAAAGAAAATTTTGATTATATAGTTTGGGTGGAAGTTAATCGTTTTGATGGAATCTGGGACAAAACCGCAAATTTGAGTGTGTGGTGGAACATTTATGATAAAAATAAAATTGTGTTGCGAGAAAAAACAGAGTTGCAATTGCCTTTAAAAAGTAGTTATGATGATTTAGCAATTAAAAATAGCGAGTTGGTAAGTCAATTAGCGGCGCAAATTGCTGAAAAAATAGCAAATTTAAAAAAATAATAAAAAAAATTGAACTTTTATTTAAGCGGTTTCGTTTTAATTAGTGAAAGGAATAAAAAATGGATGAAATATCGGCATTAATTAAAGAAGCAAAACCGTTATACTTTGCTCGCAAAAAAAGAAACAGAATTATAAAATCTGTATTAGCAAGTGTTTGTTTATTCTGCGTTGGCATATGGGCTTATAATCCGGTGAATGATAGTGTTTATCCATATTATTGGGATAGCGAATTTTCAATTTCGGATAATGTTTCGGTGATTGAAGAAATGGGGTTGCCGACAGATGAATACGGATTGTTGATGATAGGTTAGAATAATGAAACAAATTATTGCTGAAAACAAAGGGTTAATTCGTTCTATCATCAAAAAAATTACCGGAAATTATAATGATGATATTGAGCAAGAGGTTTATATAAAAACTTGGAAAAATATTGATGATTATAAAGAGACGGGAAAATTTAAACAATGGATAGCGATATTGACAGCCAATGTTTGTCGAGATTATTTTCGTTCTCGTCAGTATATACAAACCAAAGCAGAAAATACAAATGAAGAATTATTAGGGTTAATTGCCAATAAAAAAAATCCGGAAGTGATATTGGATGCTAAAAAAAGGCAGAAGATAATTTTGCAAGCGGTAGATAGCCTTCCGGCAAAATATAAGAAGATTGTAATTTGGTTTGAGTTTGAAGAGCTAAGTTATGAGCAAATTGCAAACAAAACCGGATTACCGATTGGGACGGTAAAGTCCAGACTTTATAACGCTAGAAAAATATTGGCGGAAAAATTAAAATTTTTGAAAGGAGAAAATAAATGAATAAACTAATGCTATCTTTATTATGTGGCACAATGCTTTTGAGTGGAGCTCAATTAGCACAGGCAAAAGAGCATGATATGCGTCCCGAACCGCCTAAAATGGAGAGAATGCATAAAATGGAGCGTCCTGATTTAGCAAAAAAATTGAATTTGACAGATGAGCAAAAAGAACAAGCTGAAAAAATCAGAAAAGACGGTCGTGAAAAAATGAAAAAAATGCACGAACAAATGCAGAAGTTGCGCAAAGAAAATATGGCTGAGTTTGAAAAGATATTAACTCCGGAGCAAAAAGCCGAATTTGAAAAAATAAAAACTGAGCATAAAGAGAAATTTGCAAAACATAAAGGCTTTAAAGGGCCAAAACATATGCCTTTTGCTCCTAAAGGAGATATGCTGCCACCGCCTCCTCCGGCAGAATAATCTGATGATTGTAAGGCCTGCATAAATGTAGGCCTTTGTTTTTTAAGTATTTATTTACTTGTTTGTGATAAGCTATATCCAAATAGTAAAAAAACTATTGCTTTTAGTTTTAAATTATGCTATTATGATATCTGTAGCGTTAGTATAACGCCACAGATAATGTGTCCACAGTATATGGAGAAAAGCTATGTCTACTATATCTTTAACCGCATCTATGCGTTCTAATTTGCTCTCTTTGCAAAACACTCAAAGCTTGATGGATACCACGCAAGAGCGTTTGTCCACAGG
>JAZNVJ010000039.1:0-7284 GCA_045592765.1 Alphaproteobacteria bacterium
CTTCATTACTATTTTTATATACTTTACCTTCATTAGGTAATCCTGCTTCTTCAATTGTAATATAATAGTTTCCTAATACCATATCTTGGCTTGGTGTAACAATAGGTTTCCCATCTTTTGGAGATAAGATATTATTAGCACCTAACATAAGAATTCTAGCCTCTGCCTTTGCTTCTTCACTTAAAGGTACGTGAACAGCCATTTGGTCTCCATCGAAGTCAGCATTAAATGCTGTACATACTAACGGATGCAAGTGAATAGCTTTACCTTCAACCAAAACAGGTTCAAAAGCTTGAATACCTAATCTGTGCAAAGTAGGAGCTCGGTTCAACAATACCGGATGCTCACGAATAACTTCTTCCAAGATATCCCATACTTCCGGACGCTCTTTTTCTACCATACGCTTTGCAGCTTTAATGGTTGTAGCATGTCCGTAAAGCTCCAGTTTTGCATATACAAACGGCTTAAACAATTCCAAAGCCATTTTCTTTGGTAAACCACACTGATGCAACAACAATTCAGGACCAACGGTAATAACTGAACGTCCTGAATAGTCAACACGTTTACCGAGCAAGTTTTGACGGAAACGACCTTGCTTACCTTTGAGCATATCAGACAAAGATTTAAGCGGACGTTTGTTAGTACCGGTAATTGCACGAGCACGACGGCCATTATCAAACAACGCATCAACAGATTCTTGCAACATACGTTTTTCATTACGAATAATGATATCCGGCGCATGCAATTCAATTAAACGTTTCAAACGATTGTTACGGTTAATAACACGACGATACAAATCGTTCAAATCAGAAGTTGCAAAACGACCGCCATCCAATGGAACCAACGGACGTAACTCTGGTGGAATAACCGGCAAAACAGTCAAAATCATCCATTCCGGTTTGGTATTTGATTCAATGAAAGATTCAATAATCTTCAAACGCTTAACCAACTTTTTACGTTTAGCTTCTGAAGCATTATCTTTTAATTCTTCACGAATAACTCTTCTTTCGGTTTCCAAATCAATAGAAGATAAAATTTCTCTGATAGCCTCAGCACCGATACCGGCCAAGAAAGAAGATTCTCCATATGTATCAATAGCTTCCTGATATTCTTCTTCAGTTAACAACTGATACATTTTCAAACCGGCGGCAGCACCCGGAGAAATAACAATGTAGTTCTCAAAATACAGAACTTTTTCCAAAGCTTTCATCGGAATATCTGTAATCATGGAAATACGACTGGGCAAAGACTTCAAGAACCAAATATGAGCAACCGGAGCTGCCAACTCAATATGTCCCATTCTCTCACGTCTAACTTTTGCCAAAGTAACTTCCACACCGCACTTTTCGCAGACAATACCACGATATTTCATACGTTTATATTTTCCGCACAAACATTCATAATCCTTAACCGGACCAAAAATGCGCGCACAGAACAAACCATCTCTTTCCGGCTTAAAAGTACGATAGTTAATTGTTTCTGGCTTTTTAACCTCACCATATGACCAAGAACGAATTTGTTCCGGAGAGGCGATGGAAATTTTAATTTGATCAAAAGATTCGCCAGATATCTGCTGACCAAAATATTTCATAATATCATTCATATTTAAACAACTCCTCTGCCTAAACTTCTTCGTTCAACAATTCAACATTCAAACACAAAGACTTAATTTCTTTGGTCAAAACGTTAAATGATTCAGGAATTCCGGCTTCAAATGTGTCTTCACCACGAACAATAGCTTCATAAACTTTTGTACGTCCGTTGACATCATCTGACTTAACCGTCAACATTTCTTGTAAGGTGTATGCTGCACCATAAGCTTGCAATGCCCACACTTCCATTTCACCAAAACGTTGACCACCGAATTGAGCCTTACCACCGAGTGGCTGTTGAGTAACCAAACTGTATGGACCGACAGAACGAGCGTGCATTTTTTCATCAACGATGTGGTGTAATTTAATCATATAGATAACACCAACAGTCACCTTACGATCAAACTTCTCACCGGTACGTCCGTCATACAAGTCAATCTGACCGGATGTAGGTAGACCGGCTTTAGTTAACATCTCATTGATATCATCACCTGTAGCACCATCAAATACCGGAGTAGCCATCGGCACACCACGTTTAAGGTTTGGAATCATTGTTTCTAATTCTTCCATACTCATATCGGCAATTTCACGCTTATATTGTTTATCACCATAAACCTCTTTGAGCTTAGCACGCAAATCTTTCTCTGTTGCTTGTCCTACTTTATATTGCTCCAACATCTCATTGAGTTGTTGACCCAATTTTTGAGCAGCCCAACCAAGGTGAGTTTCTAAAATTTGTCCCACGTTCATACGAGAAGGCACACCCAATGGATTCAAAACGATATCAACCGGAGTACCATCTTCCATATAAGGCATATCTTGCAATGGTAATACACGAGAAATTGTACCTTTGTTACCATGACGTCCGGCAATCTTATCGCCTGATTGAATCTTACGTTTGGTAGCAATAAATACTTTTACCATCTTCAATACACCAGGTAACAAATCATCACCGCGCTGTACTTTTTCTACTTTATCATCAAAGTGTTTTTGAATTTTGGCAACACGATTGTCATAAGCATTTAACAAATCTTCAACACTTGCCATAACAGCTTCGTCTTTAACTACAATCTTACGCCATTGTGAAGATGGAATTTCAGCCAATGCAGCTTCGGTAATCTCAGCATTCTTAGCTAAAGTTCCCTTTGGAGCATCAACAACTTTTTGACCAAGCAACATAGACTTCAAACGAGCATCAACATTGCGACGAATAATAGCTATTTCATCATCACGATCTTTTGCTAATGTTGAAATTTCTTCTTGCTCGATCGAGAGTGCACGCTCATCTTTCTCCACACCACGGCGAGAGAATACATGAACATCAACCACAATACCTTCAATACCAGGTTGAACACGCAAAGAAGTATCTCTAACGTCAGAAGCTTTTTCACCAAAGATTGCTCTCAACAATTTTTCTTCAGGAGTAACCGGAGATTCACCTTTAGGAGTTACTTTACCAACCAAGATATCACCGGCCTTAACTTCTGCTCCGATATAAACAATACCGGCTTCATCAAGATTACGCAAACCTTCTTCACCAACATTTGGAATATCACGAGTGATTTCTTCTTGACCTAATTTGGTATCACGAGCCATCACTTCAAATTCTTCAATGTGCAAAGATGTAAATACGTCATCACGAGAGATTCTCTCAGAAAGCAAAATAGCATCTTCGTAGTTCAAACCATTCCAAGGCATAAATGCTACCAAAACGTTCTTACCCAACGCAAGTTCGCCCATATCGGTACATTGTCCGTCAGCCATAATATCGCCGGCTTTAACTTCATCACCGACTTTAACTAACGGAACTTGGTTAATACAAGTATTTTGGTTAGAACGACGGAATTTTGCCAAACGGTAGATTTCTACACCGGCATCAGCAGCGTGCTCATCTTTAGAACGAACCACGATACGGTTAGCATCAACAGCATCAACAATACCATCAGCCTTACAAACAACTGTTGCACCGGAATCTTTAGCAACCACACCTTCAACACCTGTACCAACCAACGGAGCTTCCGAACGAAGCAAAGGCACACCTTGACGTTGCATGTTAGAACCCATCAACGCACGGTTAGCGTCATCGTTTTCCAAGAATGGAATAAGAGCTGTTGCAACAGATACCAATTGTTTTGGAGATACGTCAATAAAGTCAATTTCTTCCGGATGAGCAAATTCAAAATCACCGGCCTTGCGACAAGCAACCAAATCATCCTCAAAATGACCATTATCTTTAACTTTGGCATTTGCCTCTGCGATTCTGTATTTGCCTTCTTCATTGGCAGACAAATAAATCACTTCGCTTGTAACCACGCCTTTAACCACTTTGCGATATGGACATTCAATAAAGCCATATTTATTAATACGGGCATAAGTAGATAAAGAGTTAATCAAACCGATGTTTGGACCTTCCGGAGTTTCAATCGGACAAATACGACCATAGTGTGTCGGATGCACGTCACGAACCTCAAAACCGGCACGATCGCGACTCAAACCACCAGGTCCTAAAGCTGACAAACGACGCTTGTGAGTAATCTCTGACAACGGGTTATTTTGATCCATAAATTGTGACAATTGTGAAGAACCGAAGAACTCTCTGATAACAGAAGCAATCGGTTTGGCATTAACCAAATCTTGAGGCTTAACGTTATTCAAGTTTTCAGAACTCATACGTTCACGAATTGCTCTTTCCATACGGAGCAAGCCCATGCGATATTGATTTTCCATCAACTCACCAACTGAGCGAACACGGCGGTTACCCAAGTGGTCAATATCATCAACTTCACCTTTACCGTCACGAAGCTCACACAATCTCTTAACAATGCGCAAAATATCATCTTTACGCAAAATACCATAAGTATCTGGAGCATCTTCAAACGGAATATCCATAGCAATATTCAATTTAACACGACCGACAGATGATAAGTCATAACGATCCTTATCAAAGAACAAAGCCTTAAATAATTGATCTGCAGTTTCATATGTCGGAGGATCACCGGGACGCATAACACGATAAATATCCAACAACGCTTCTTCACGACAGCTGTTTTTATCAACCGCCAAAGTATTGCGAATATATGGACCTACATTAACATAATCAATAAACAAAGTTTTGATTTCATTAACTTTGGCCGATGTTAATTTTTCAAGTAATTCTTCGGTAATTTCGTCACCTGCTTCGGCTAAAACTTCACCGGTTTTAGCAACAACAATGTTATTAGCTACAAATTTACCTAAAATTTGCTCACGAGCAACCTTATAAAATTCCAACCCGTCATCAGCCAATTTTTTAGCAGAACGTGGAGTTAATTTTTTACCCTGCTCTAAAACAACTTTACCATTTTCGGCATTAACCAAATCAAAATCAAATTTAATGCCTTTCATACGTTCCGGTATAAATTTAACTTTCCAGGCTTTTTTATCTGCCGCATAAACATCTGTTTCGTAGAAGTAATTAAGAATTTCTTCTTTATCCATACCTTTAATTTCAGCAGGATCAATTTCTTTGCCTTTTTTAGCCAAAGCAGCAATTTTATCCTCGGTTTCTTTAGAATATAAAGAATACAAAACTGAAGTAACCGGCAATTTACGACGACGATCTATACGAGCATAAACCAAATCTTTGGCATCAAACTCAAAATCAAGCCAAGAGCCACGATAAGGAATAATACGAGCAGCAAACAAATATTTACCGCTAGCCATAGTTTTACCTTTATCATGGTCAAAGAACACACCCGGAGATCTGTGCATTTGCGAAACAACAACACGCTCAGTACCATTAAAAATAAAGGTACCTTTTTCGGTCATAAGCGGAATATCTCCCATGTATACATCTTGTTCTTTAATATCACGAACAGATTTAGCACCTGTAGATTCGTTTGTATCCCAAACCACCAAACGCAAGGTTGCCTTTACCGGAGCGGCAAAAGTCATATCACGCTTAATACATTCATCTACATCATACTTTGGCTCTTCGAGTTCATAACTTACAAACTCTAACACACCATTTTCTGAAAAATCTTTAATTGGGAAAATTGATTTAAATACTTCTTCCAAACCAAACTCGCATTTTTCTGCACCTTGAGCTTGGATAAAACTGTTATAAGAACCAGTCTGAACTTCAATCAGATTAGGCATATCGGCAACAGCGTCGATTCGGCCAAAGTTCTTTCTTACACGTCTTTTGCTCGTATAAGATTCGTTCATTGTTTAATATCCTTTTATAGTTAGAATCTGCGCCCATCCTATCAAGAAACTTGAATCCCGTACGCAGAGGGTTATTTTGTTTGTACAAATAAAGAAAGCCCGCCAAACCGTAGGAAAAACAGCTCCTCTTGGCGAGAACAGATAAAATAATTGCATGCAATCGTCACGATTCGTGACTAAATTCAAGCGGATAATAGACTCACATTTTCGATTCTTGCAAGTAAAAAATTACTTCTGACGAATCTTTTTTATCCCTTACTCAGACTCGCTTTGAGTCAAACTGAATCGCATCAACAGTTCAGCAAGAACCACTATATAAACAACTTGACTATTTTTTTCATTTATTCTACAAAAAACACACTTTAATATTATTAACTAAAAAATAAGCTTATGATTACTATTGTTTTTTACTTAAGTACCATTTTATGTGGAGTTTTGATTGCTAGCCTATACTTATTCAATCAAAAAAAAGAAAAGGCTGTACAAGAAAAGTACAACAAAGAGAAAGATCATTATCGGCGAATGCTTGAATGTAACCCCAATAACGCCCAAAGCATTCCCAAGCCGGAATCTTCTAAAATCAGCCAAGAAATTGAAGATCAAATTCGCCCTAAATCTGTAATACTGAAATCATGTATCAGCATTATGGTTGTTGCCTCAGTTATTTTGGGATTCTTAACTCCTAATTTAACTATCTATATTGTTCCTATAGAGATCTTAGTGACTGTTGCGATTAGCGCCGCTATTGTTTGCTTACCGACAATAATAAGTAAATGTGGACTTTTTAAAAATCCTCGAACCATAGGAAAAATTTACATCAAACCTCAGCAATTGAATGCTATTGCAATTTATTCATTTTTAGGCGTATTCCTTGGAGCACTCATTACTCATTATATCAAGTTTTACCCCGATATTTTCGCAATTGTATCCATAGCGCTAGTGGTAACATTTTCCGTTTTTATTGTTATTTTGGGTTCTGGCGTAATAATTGGCTTGTTATGCGAACTTATCAAAAAATGGATAGAATGGATTATTAAATGATTTTAAGGCATACTCCGCAGAGTATGCCTTTTGTTATTTCAGCTGATTTTTAATAAAAGCAGACATTGCCGAAAGTTTATTTTGCTCATTAGGAATTGAGTTCTCGAACTCACTTTCCAAATCCAGCACCCAAATAATCGGTTGTTGATTAGCTATTTCTCGCCCAATCAAAATACTATCTTTATTTTTCAGTAATTTATTTTTTTGCTGAGCTATCTCATCAATATAATGCTTGAGCAATCCATTTCTTTGCGCATATGAACTCGTAAAATAAAAAATACAACCAATTGCCAAAAAGATAAAAACAATGCTAAAAATTGAAACAATCGCCAACCAAGCAAGCATTATAAGCAATATTAAACCTACTCCTATAAATTTACTAAAGACATCTAAAACCCTATTTTCCGGCTTTAGAATTATCAAAGCATATCCCAACGCAATCACC
>JAZNVJ010000040.1:0-1869 GCA_045592765.1 Alphaproteobacteria bacterium
AACAGGTATTCAAGAACACTTAACCCCAGAGGTGTCAACGATAGAAAATAATGATAGCGCTGTTGATGCATCTGCCAATATTATCAGTAATTTTGCTAAAATGTTTGCTAAAGAAGAAGCTAGCGCACAACAACAAGTTAAACCTGCTCCGGTTGAAAATAACATCAATTTACTCGGAGACGGAAGCAAAACAATTGAAGATGTTGTTTGTTCGGTTATCAGACAAATTATTGCCGATGAAGTTGCAGCCAATTGGCAAAAATCTGCAGATTATGAAACTTTTGCTAAGCAAGAAATATCTTCATATACGCAAAAATGGATGGATAAGAATCTACCTGCTATCGTAGAAAAAATTGTAAAACAAGAAATTGAACGAGTGATGGCAAAGGCTGGCAATAATCAATAATTATTGAGTCGGCCTATAACTGTTTGTGCCCCCGAGGAAAACCTTGAGGGCATTTTGTGTCAAAATAAGTTATCACTAAAAATGGAAAGAAAAAATGCTAGAAAAAAATTATAACCCGAAAGATTTTGAAGAAAAAATTTATAACGACTGGGAAGAATCCGGTGATTTCATACCCGACATGAGTAAAAATGCCGAAGCTTATGCTGTGGTTATTCCCCCTCCAAATGTTACGGGTGTTTTACATATGGGACACGCCCTTGATGACACATTGCAAGATATTCTCATTCGCTACAATCGTATGTTAGGTAAAAAAGTTTTGTGGCAACCGGGGACTGACCATGCCGGAATCGCCACACAAATGGTGGTAGAAAGAAATTTAGCTAAAGACGGTATCAGTCGCCATGATCTGGGCAGAGAAAAATTTATTGAAACCGTTTGGAAATGGAGAGAGCAATCCGGTGGAACAATCTGCAAACAACTCCGCCGTTTGGGTGCTTCTTGTGATTGGAGCAGAGAACGTTTTACAATGGATGAAGGACTATCTCATGCTGTTCGCAAAATTTTTGTAAGCTTGTATAAAGACGGACTTATTTATAAAGCAAAAAAACTGGTTAACTGGGATTCAAAATTTATGACCGCTGTTTCTGACTTGGAAGTTATACAAAAAGAAACTGTCGGTAAAATGTATTACTACAAATATCCGATAGAGGGAAGTACAAATGAATTTGTACATATTGCCACAACCAGACCGGAAACAATGTTTGGTGATACTGCTGTTGCTATTAGTAAAGATAATGAAAAATTAAAGCACTTGATTGGTAAAAATGCTATTTTACCGATTGTTAATCGCCCTATTCCGATTATTGCTGACGATCACGCTGATCCGGAAAAAGGTACCGGTGCAGTAAAAATTACTCCGGCTCATGATTTTAACGATTTTGAGGTTGGCAAGCGCCATAATTTGCCTCTCATAAATATCTTAAATGAAGATGCAACTTTAAATGAGAATACTCCTTTTGCAGGCATAGACACCCAAACTGCTCGTAAGCTTACTATCGAAAAATTGGAAGAATTAGGTTTAATGGAAAAAATAGAAGACCACCCGATGGTTATTCCTTATGGTGATCGCTCAGGTGTGGTTATTGAACCATTAATGACTGACCAATGGTTTGTTGATGCTCCGGTATTGGCTAAAGAAGCTATCAGAGTGGTTGAAGAAGGGGAAATGGAGTTTGTTCCGAAATCCTATGAAAAAACATATTTTGAATGGATGAGAAATATTCAACCATGGTGCATCTCTCGTCAGCTTTGGTGGGGACATCAAATGCCGATTTGGTATGGACCGGATGGAAAAATCTTTTGCGAAGAGAATGAAGAAGAAGCTCAAAAAGTTGCCAATAAGCATTATGGTAAGGTTGTAGAGCTTACCAGAGAAACCGATGTTCTTGACACTTGGTTTTCTT
>JAZNVJ010000041.1:0-1750 GCA_045592765.1 Alphaproteobacteria bacterium
AATTAATTAAATTATTTAAAAAGAATAATCTAACAAGAAACAAACCATTACTTCTATCTGTAATTTGCATTGTTATTGCTACTCTATCATTGGTGCTTAATATAGGCTGGATTAGGTTTTGTATGATAATTATGTTAATACCTATTATACATCCAATATTGTTTTTGTTGACAAATTTATATGCATCAAAATTATTTGTTGATTCTCCGGGATTAAGGATAACAAATTATCTTTTTATTGCTACATATTTGATTTTCTGGGTTTTGTTGCCGGATGGTGGTGATATAGGCCTTACATATTGTTTGTTTAATTTAGTTCGTAATGAGGTTTTTACAGATGTGGCTTGGATAGTATCAGGAATTTCCGGAATAGCACATATAGTATTATTTATCATACAAATTATTGAATTTGTGAAACTTAAAAAAGAAAGTAAGTAACTAACTAATTGTTTTTTTAGTCCATACTTAATATTAACGCCAATAAAAA
This sequence comes from Alphaproteobacteria bacterium, assembly GCA_045592765.1. Taxonomy (GTDB): domain Bacteria; phylum Pseudomonadota; class Alphaproteobacteria; order RF32; family CAG-239; genus CAZU01. The sequence goes on from JAZNVJ010000041.1 coordinate 487, forward strand.
ACAATGGCATCTAGATTATACAGTCTTTATATAAGGATTGTCGAAATTTGTTGAAAAGAGGTATAATATGAAAATTATAAAAAAGGTGTGGGGAATTATTCCCGGATTAGCAATATCAATTTTGATTGCAGTAGTGGCAAAAACAATTGAAAGCCGTCTACCAATACATATTGTGGGAGCATCGGTTATTGCACTATTTATAGGAATGATAATTAATCATTTTTGGAGGCCGGATTTCTTGAAAGCAGGAATCAAGTTTGCATCAAAGAAAGTTTTGAAATTTGCTATTATTCTCCTTGGCGCTTCTCTCAGTGTTGGGGTGATTCTTTCCGTGGGTAAATTATCATTGATGGTAATGGTTTTCACTCTTTTGACTTGTTTTGGCGGAGGTTTCTTTATAGGTAAGGCTTTGAAGTTGAATTGGAAGCTATCAAATCTGATTTCAGCAGGAACCGGTATCTGTGGAGGTTCTGCCATTGCGGCTATTGCCCCTGTTATTGATGCAAAAGATTCTGATATTGCTTATGCAATGTCAGCAACTTTTTTGTTTGATATGGCAATGATTATATTGTTTCCTATAATGGGCAGAGCTTTGGGACTAAGCGATATGGCTTACGGATTATGGGCAGGTACGGCAGTAAATGATACATCAAGCGTGGTTGCTGCAGGGTATGCTTTTAGCGAAGGTGCAGGCGATTTCGCTACTATGGTTAAACTGACAAGAACACTTAGTATAATCCCGACAGTTTTGGTGTTTTCTTTTGTAAGTTTGAGGTTAAAACGAAAAGAAATATCTGATGCTTCATATCAGAAAGTTAATATTTTAAGGCTGTTTCCATGGTTTATTTTGGGATTTTTGGCTTTGGCAGCAGTAAACAGTATGGGAATGATACCGGCAAATGTTTCATCAGTTGCTAAAGATATAAGTAAATTTTTGATGGTTACTGCACTTGCGGCAATAGGATTAAACACAAGCTTTAAGGATATGAAAAAGTCTGGAATAAATCCAATGATTCACGGATTTATAATATCAGCACTTGTAGTCATTGTTGCCATTTGTGTTGAGTGGTGTATGGGATTAGTGTAATTTAAGAATGATTTTTTATTCCTAACTTAACACGAACGTGCCTCTAATAACATTGGCATCTAGATTATACAGTCTTTATACGTGTGTCGGATTTTGTCGAAAGGAGTTTTAGAGTTGATTTGTAAGATTAATAAGTCGCTATTATCAATAGATTATAAGCTTATAATCTCTTTGATG
>JAZNVJ010000042.1:0-3203 GCA_045592765.1 Alphaproteobacteria bacterium
ACTGAGACGTTCAATAATTTCTTTTAATATTTTAGCTGCAATTTCTTGTTTTTTAGCTGATAATGTCGGTCCAATCCCTCTAAACCACGTAAGTGCGGATTTAACTGACATTTCAGATACATCCATAATATCCAAACCGCCAATTTTAACAGCCAAAGCTTCAGGTTTAAGCCTTTTCCCTTTACAATGTTCACAGGTTGATGCTGATTGATACTGAGCAAATTCATCTTTGGTAGCCTGAGATTCACTTTCCATAAACCTCCGCTCTAAATTATTTATTACCCCCTCAAAAGGCTTATAAGTCGTAAAACGACGATAATCCATCGGCACCGGCTCTCCGTTTGAACCATATAATATCACATCTTTAGCCCGTTGCGGTAAATCTTTCCACGGTGTTTTTTCTGATATATTAAGCCAATCACAAAGTGATACCAAAGTATCGGTATAAAAACCATGCTTGCGACTATACCATGGCAAGATAGCTCCTTGAGCAATAGAAAGTTCAGGATTTGGCACTACCCTATCAACATCCATATAAAGACTGGCACCAATTCCGCCACAATGCGGACAAGCACCATAAGGATTATTAAAAGAAAATAATCTTGGCTCAATCTCTTCAATCGTAAAACCTGAAACCGGACAAGCAAATTTGGCTGAATATGTACATCTTTCTTTTGATACCGCATTTTCAACAAACACCAATCCGTCACTAAGCTTTAATGCTGTTTCTAAAGATTGTGCCAAACGTTCTGCAATTCCCTCTTTAACCACAAGCCTGTCAACCACAACTTCAATATCATGTTTTTGATTTTTATTAAGAGTGGGAACTTCTTCAATATCATAAACATTTCCATCAATTTTCAAACGCTGATACCCTTGCTTGCGCAATTCTTCTATTTCTCTTTTATATTCTCCTTTTTTACCTCGGGCTATTGGCGCAAGAAGTAATAATTTTGCCCCTGCAGGCATTTCCAAAATTTTATCTGTCATTTGCGATACGGTTTGAGCCTCAATCGGCAATCCGGTTAGCGGTGAATATGGTGTACCCACTCTTGCCCACAACAGACGCATATAATCATATATTTCGGTAATTGTACCAACCGTAGAACGAGGATTATGTGAAGTTGTTTTTTGTTCAATTGATATTGCCGGAGAAAGCCCTTCTATTGCATCAACATCAGGCTTTTTCATCAAATCCAAAAACTGTCTGGCATAAGCCGAAAGACTCTCCACATAACGTCTTTGCCCCTCAGCATAAATAGTATCAAAAGCCAGTGAAGATTTACCCGAACCTGATAATCCGGTAATTACATTAAGCTTATTTTTAGGCAATCTGATGTTGATATTTTTAAGATTATGCTCTCTTGCGCCTTTAATATCAATAAAATCATTACTCATAGCTCATCTCCTGAGCTTTTAATATAAATATAAGCAGGCTCAAAGGCAACAAAAATGTTGCAAAATAAATAAGAACTGCTACTATGCGCCACATTGGACTAATTACAACGTTGAATTTATGCTCAAGTTTTGGAAGACATTTACATTATTACTTCTTATTCCTCAGCTTGCATGGGCAACCATAAATGTAGTGGTAATTGCCCCGCAAGAAGGCGAATATCAACAATATGGTAAAGAACTCAGTGAAGGGGTAAAAATCGCCGCAGCCGAAATAAATGCCAATGGCGGTATCTTAGGTGAACAAATAAACATCATCACTGCTGATGATCGTTGCGATGATATTTTTGCGATTTCTATGGCGCAAATGTTAACCAGGCGCAAAGAAAAAGAAGATAAAATAAACCTGATAATCGGTCCTTTTTGTTCTAATAAACTAACCGAAGTTTCTCATATCTACCATCAAGCACAAATTCCGCAAATTCTCCCTTTACCTATCAGGGCAGATATTCGCAACTTAGCACCTTCGACTATAAAACTCAGCGGCATAACCACCGCTCAGGCCAATGTGTTTTTTGATTATTACCTAAAGAATTTAAACAATCAAAACACTGCTTTGGTATATTCTCCGCACAATTATGCTGACACTGAAATTGCAGCCAAAGTACAACAGCTTTTTGCCGCTAATAACTTATCGAACAAACTGACTATTTATTCTTTTGCTAACTATAATAAAAATTATGATTTAATGGCCAAAGAAATATTACTTAACAACAAAGTTATTTACATTATCGGACATGAAAAAGAAGTTGCCAAACTCACCCGAGAACTCAAAAACAGAAATTCTGAAGTTGCGATTTTTACCGAAAGAAACCGCCTTGATAAAAAATATATTCAAGTGTTGGGCAGCAAACAAAATGATAATTACTTTTTAGGACTAAAAAGCTTTAAAGATAACCCCAACTTTGCCGAAACACTTGTTAATCTTCGTTTAAAAGGCAAAGAAATCAGCGGCTTGGGGGTATATGGTCTAGCAGCCTTAAACCTATGGAAAGATGCGGTTATCAAAGCTCAATCTTTAGATGGCAACAAAATATCAGCAACCATAAATAACTATGATTTCAATATGCCTTGGGGCAAATATTCAGATATTATCACCCAAAAAAACAATGTATATAAAGTGTTTAGGCTTCAAGATAACGAATATATACCGATGAACTGATTTTTTATTTGATTATCAAAAATTCTCAATGTATAGTCAGAACAGTTTTAAATTTTTTGTAATAAGGTAAATAAAATGGCTGGAAGTATTAATAAAGTTATTTTAGTTGGTAACTTGGGCGCAGATCCCAGAGTTAGCAACACTCAAAATGGCAGTAAAATAGTTAACTTGAGCATTGCCACCACCGATTCGTGGAAAGATAAACTATCCGGTGAACGCAAAGACCGCACCGAATGGCATCGTGTAGTTATTTTCAACCCTCAATTAGCAGATATTGCCGAGCGTTATTTGCGTAAAGGTTCAAAAGTATATCTTGAAGGACAGTTGCAAACTCGCAAATGGGAAGACACCAACGGACAAGAAAGATATTCTACCGAAGTTGTTTTGCAAAACTTCAGTAGCAGTTTAGTATTGCTTGATGCTAAAGGTGATGGCGTTCCTGCCGGCGGTAATGATGTATTTTCTCCGGCCAGTGGCTCTGCCGGATGGGATTCCGCACCTAGCGCTCCGGCTGCAGACTTAGATGATGATATTCCGTTCTAATGTCTTGAGTGTCGCTTAAAAGGCGGTTGGCTGAGTGGCTCGG
>JAZNVJ010000043.1:0-3273 GCA_045592765.1 Alphaproteobacteria bacterium
GATATATTTTCAAAGACAGCATATTCATTTGCAAGTCTATCAAGAGCTTGTTCATATATTTGTCTTTCGCTATAAGATTGTTCAGCAAGATTTTCATTTCTATGCAAATCACGAACAACTTCAGCTATTGCAATAGGATTACCAGAATTAATTTTATTTTCGTATTCTTGTGCTCTACGAGACCACATAACTTTTTTAACCTTAGCTTTTCCTTTTAAGGTGGTTAGGGCTTCGTTCATGGTATCAGCATTAGATATTTTACGTAATCCGGTAGTTTCAGCTTTGGCCATAGGTATTCTTAGAGTCATTTTGTCTTTAGCAAAATTAACCACTATTAGTTCGAGTTCCGATCCGGCAATATTTTGTTTGGTAACATCAGAAACCTTTCCAACGCCATGCGCAGGATAAACAACATATTCTCCGGAACTAAACGGGTTCAATACTGATATTTTTTTATTCATTTTACCGTTCCATTTCTTTTAGCATTGTTTGTTTGCTTTCAATTGCAACAACAACATACCACAAAAAATGATTTAAATCTAGTCAAAAAAATAATTTTGTCAAAAAAAGTTTTTTAACACAAAATTAATTCTAAAAATATAGAATAAAAGATAAAGATATCTTTTAGAGGCTTAATATGATTAAGTTTTATAAATTTAGTTTGTTTTTTTTAGGATTAATTTTACAGTTAACAAATGCAAAAGCATCTGTTGTGACAGAATATGCAATTAATAATTATCAAAAGAAAGAATATTCACAAGCTGAACAGAAATGTCTGGATGAGGGTTATAAAATAACATACGCAAACTGTTCAAACAACACAGCGCCTACAGAAAGATGTCCATATCACCATAATTATTATCGTAGTTGTTCTCAAGAACAATGGTGTCGTAATAACAATTTCAGTTTTTTTAAAGAAGATTGTAAGTCACCATTTTATCCATATAAAATGTGTATAAACAACTTTCCTTTATACAGGGTTTGTCAAGAAGATATTGAAAAATCATGCCTAGAAGAAGGATATTTTCATAAAGACACCTGTCAATTAACTGATAAAAAATGCCCGTTTTCTCCAGATTATGGAATTTGTTGTGATAATTGCCCTAACCACACACATCTTATAGATAGCATTCCGGAAGGATATGTTGTTAACGGAGATATATGCACTACTTGTGACGGGATTATAAAAACAAAAATTAAACCTAATGATTGTGAAGGCTATTTGGATTGTGAATACGGCCCTTTTAACGAAGATACGTCATATTGTTTACAAGGAGATAAAAAATTATATACCGAATGCAAAACAACAAAAGAAGTATGTTTTGAAAATGGTTATAATAAAACATCGTGCGGTCAAAATGACGATTCCATTCCCTGTCCGCAAAATAATAATTATGTGCGATGTAAGGTAAATTGTTTGAAGACAGCCATAGCTGATAATCCAGCATCAGATATTATAGCCGAAGACGCAATAGATCCAATTCTTGATATAACTAAAACAGAGTTAAAATCGTTAGTTTTTTACAATACAGAAGAGTGTAAAAACTATAAGCGCCCTGAAATAACACTACACATTAATCATGAAAACATAAAAATGTATGAAAATGTTTTTGATCGTTACATAGAAAATATAAATATAAACTTAATTTATGAAGACCCAATAGTTCTTTCAGCAAATGGAATATTAAAAAATGTAAAAATAAAAGCATCTGGTAATTATCCGGAATGTCCTTTAATGGCAAGGGAGATAAAAATTAGTGGAACAGTAAGTTTTTCTGGATTTACAGAAATTTGTGCTAATATCGAGATTGATAATAATTCAAAATTTATTTCAACTGGAGGCCTGAAAGGAGATGTAAAAATGCTAAAAAATGCATCTTTGGGTTTAAAAGGAAATTTGCTAGGGCATTTAGAAAGTGGGAGTAATAGTGAAATATTAATTAAAGGAAAATTAGAATATAACGCCAAAGAAAAATCTCAAAAAAATATAGTATTTGGTTGTAATTCTAAAGTTAGAATAGAGAATGGCATTGTAGCAGAAACAGCATCTTTATACTTAAAACAATGGACTCATGTTGATACACCATCTATTCGTTTAATATCAACCACAAATAATGCAGAGCTTAAAGATTCGTTATCTGCAGTGCATATGTATAAGCTTGCAAAAATATTTAATTCTTATGGAGATACAGTATATCCACTATCAGAAAACAACGATCAGGATTGCGACGATAAATATTATATTCACCTTGGTTCTGCGCTAGATGAATTATCACAAACATACGTTTTAGAGCCGTCAAACATTATAAATGATTGGAAATGCCAATCTTTGAGCATAAAAGCTCAAGAGTGTGATTAAGGATTTACATTTGGCGAATAAATAGTTTCAGGGTTTGCTGGATTGCCAATAACTTCTAAATCTTTTATTGGATAGGATTGAATATCATAAACCATTCCATTAGCCTCCATAAGCGTGTTTTGGAATTTTTTTCCAAGTAATTCGGCTTCTGACGGAGAAACAACTTTATTTTTCCAATTATTGTTGTCTAGTGAGTTGTTTTTTAAGCTGTCCATTGTTATGGGTTTATTTGCGTCAACATTTATATCGTAACCTTTTTCTTTAGTGAATAAGATCGGATTGCCTAAAGGGTTAATATCATTATTAGGTTGTTGCAAAATAAATAATTTTTTATTTCCATTGGAAGTTTGAGCCTCACCAAAAACAGTTGTTGGATTCGTTGTTTCTTGAGAAATAGAAAATTTTAACGGGAATAAGCAAAAAACAGCCAATAAAAATATTTTAATTAATGTTTTCATCATAGTTTCTCCTTTTTCTTTTTTAAATATATAAAAAGATTAAGGATTCAATACTCTTTAATCTCATATTAAGCTTTATTTTGTATAATAAATACAATAATAATATTGGAGTTTATTTAATGTCTGAATTAGGTTCTCTCAGCTCATACGCACTTATAATTCAAAAAACTCAAATCAGTTTAATAAAAAATAGTGCTGAGATGCAGCAAAAAACCATAGAGGTCTTACTTGGCGATGATAATAGGGCTATTTCTTCAGCAGAATTTATTGGTAAAAATGTAGATGTTTGTCTTTAAAATCCAAACATAAAAACAAAAGACATAGATAAAAAATAAGAAATAACAAAAATTATAAATTCAGCTATAGATGTAAACAAAGTTGCTATAAAATCAATTTTACTACTGTTAATTTTTAATGTTTTTTTGAAAACAAAAACATAAATAAATATCAGAATGA
>JAZNVJ010000044.1:0-10793 GCA_045592765.1 Alphaproteobacteria bacterium
CAATATTACCGGCAAATAAAGCTTGCAGTGTTACGGTTGTATCTTGGTAATAGTCATAACGCAATTCATCGAAATTAAACATTCCTTTGCGGCTTGGTAAATCTTTTGCCCAATAATTTGGATTGCGTTTAAATAACAAAAATTTACCAACAGCAAAATCATCTAACAAATAAGGACCACTTCCTAAAGGAATCTGTAGTGTCGGCTTTGCAAAATCTTTATCTTCCCAATCTGTTTTGGAATAAATTTTAAATTGAGAAAGAATCAATGGAAGTTCTTTGTTGTTTTTTCCTTTTTTACTGTAAAAACGAATATGCCTATCATTAACTTTTTCAACTCTGTCAATATCAGCATAATACATTTTATAAAAAGGAGATCCTTTCTTTAATAAAGAATTAAAACTAAAAATAACATCATCAGCAAGTATTGGCTGGCCATTACTGAACTTTGCTCTTTCATCTAAAATAAAACCTATAAAAGATTTATCTCTCGCAACTTCAAATTCTTTAGCAACAAGAGGATAAACTGTTGTTTCATCATCAGCAGCAATAACACCCAAACTCTCAAGCGTTAATTCCGCAACTTCTGGAGCCGCAACACCTTTAAAAATAAAAGGATTAAAATTATCAAACCCTCCATATGCTGGCAAAACCAGTTTATTACCTTTAGGGGCGTGGGGATTTACATATCTGAAGTGAGAAAAATCATTTTGATATTGAGGAATCCCATAAACTGACAAGTACTTTTGTCTAACACATTCTGTCGCATAGGCATTACAAATACTAAAACAAGCTAATATAAAAAAAAGATATTTTATCATATTCTATTTTTGATAATTTTGTTCATCTGACCAATTACCAAACGGATAAGCTATATTTTTAGGCAAATCGTCTGTTTCTTTATGGTTAGATAGAGAAAATTCATTAGAAAAACCATTGTTCCATTCTTCTTTTAAACCTGACAATATTCTTTGTGTGCCAGTTTCTTCTGCTTGTGCCATTTCTATTTTAGGTAAATCATCTGTTTCTGCCTCTATAGGCAAAGATATTTTTGGACCGTCATCCTTAAAACTACGTTCCAACGCCATTGAAAATTCATCTTTAGGTAATGAAATTTCCTCTTGAGTTTTTTTCTTACCAAACAAAGATATTTTGTTGAATATTTTATCCGAAAAATAACTTTTATTGGGCTTACTATTAACAACCACTTTTGCTTCGCTTACAGAATTAAACCCTGAAAAAGGAATCGTCTCATCATCATTCTCAGGACTAAAGCCTGTCACAGCCTCTCTTCCTCGTTGTAACTCTAATGATATAGGAGAAAGAATGGAATAAACCTTACCCATAACCCCAGTTTCAACCATCTCTAAAAAGATTCTATCTTGATCGTGTTCTTCTAGCATCTTTACAACTGATGTATATCTTGCGCAAAATTCCATAATCGTTCCTGCCAAAACAAAATCTGAAACACTTCGATCTAGAATTCTTTTCTTAAAATCAGTTTGAGAATTATTTATTTCAATAATGACCTTACCAAAAGACCATTTTCCTCCATTTTGTACTTTTGCCCATAAAGCATCTATTTGTTCAACGGATGCTAACTTACAGCCCCTTATTATCTCTGAAAGAAGTTCATTCATATCAGATATCAACAAATCAAACTTATTAAGAGCAAAACCATCCTTAACCTGCTGTTCCGCCTCAATTAAAGCTCTTGCAATCAAATCTGAATAACCTTGATTTTTTTTCAATTGCTCCATAAGCTTGCGCAATTGAACACTAACTTGTTTGTTTTGAATATACTGATTAACATAACCAAAAACAGCCCATATTAAAAAAATCGGAGCACACACCAACAATATGTAAATTATTACATTGGTTGCACCCGCATCAAAAAGGGAAATTCCATTCAAAGTGTCCGCAACAAAAACAACTGAATACATTAACCACAAAAAAGATGAAAAAATTAGAGCAAAAAAACCAAATGCAAGCACAACCGCCTCCGTCTCCTATAAAAACTATTGTTATAGTAACAAAATTCATAAAATTTCCAACTTATTTTACAAATTATTACACAAAAAGCAAAAATAAGAGTCGAAATCTGTAAAATTATGTGCTATGCAATATCTGATTTACAATACAAAAGAGATAACCATGAGCAATAATACAGTTTTAGATTTTGAAAAAACACTTTTTGAGATAGAGTCAAGAATCGAAAGCATGAAATATATGGCAAAAGATGAAGATATTGATGTATCTCAAGAAATCCAACGCTTACAATCAAAACTTGAACGCCATATGCGCCATATTTACAACCACCTTTCTCCGTGGCAAAAATCACAAGTAGCAAGACATCCACAACGGCCACATTGTCTTGATTATGTAAACGGATTAATTGAAGACTTCATTCCATTATGTGGAGATAGAGCATTTGCGGATGATGAGGCTATGATTGGAGGAATCGGACGATTCAAAGGCATATCTGTGGTTGTTCTTGGACAAGAAAAAGGGCACGACATAGAATCTCGCATTAAATATAACTTCGGAATGGCAAAGCCAGAAGGATATCGTAAAGCCCAAAGATTAATGGACATGGCTAATAAATTTAATATGCCTGTTATTGCTTTTGTTGATACATCTGGAGCTTTTCCTGGAGTTGAGGCAGAAGCAAGAGGACAAGCAGAAGCAATTGCTGCATCCATTCAAAAATGCCTACAAATAAAAAGCCCAATTATCTCGGTTGTTATTGGTGAAGGAGGATCTGGTGGAGCTATCGCAATTGCCACCGCTAATAGAGTTTTAATGTTGGAACACTCAATATATTCCGTCATTTCTCCAGAAGGATGCGCATCCATTTTATGGAGATCTGCTGATAAGGTAAAAGAAGCAACTGAGGCCTTAAAATTAACAGCTCAAGACTTAAGAAAACTTGGTGTTATTGATGAAATTATTGCCGAACCGCTGGGAGGAGCTCACCGCAACAAGACTCAAACCATTGAACGTGTCGGCGACACCATTCTTAAACACCTAAAAGAGATGCTCGGACAAAGTGGTGATGAGATAAAGAAACGCAGAACGGAAAAATTCTTACGGATGGGGCGCAATCTTGCAGAATCTAAGTAATTTTGTTAATCAAAATTTTGAGTTTATTTTGCTTGGCGGAATCCTAGCATTAATTTTTGTTAATTTGCTTTTTTATTTGCAAAATAAAAAGAAAAACTCAAATAACAACCTTAGCGAAATTCTACTTAGAGGACAAGCTGAACTAGCCGGCAGATTGACACAGCTAACCGAACACAATTTTAAAGAACAAACAAAAATAGCCGATGCTCTTGCAGAACAAAAAATTGCAACTCTAAAAATCATAGATGAAAAACTTTTAGCAGTAACTAAAAGCGTTGGTGAAGGTCTGCAACAAAATACCATTAAAACAACAGAAACACTTACTGATTTAAGAGAACGTCTGGCAAAAATAGATATAGCCCAACAAAAAATATCTTCTCTATCTGAACAGGTGGTTTCACTGCAAGAAGTTCTTTCCAATAAACAAGCTAGAGGCGCTTTTGGAGAAATTCAACTTAATGACTTGGTTTCATCAACTCTTCCACCTAATGCCTATGAGTTTCAATATCAACTAAACAACGGCAAGCGAGCTGACTGCATGCTCAAACTTCCCAACCCTCCGGGGAGCATAGTTATTGATGCAAAATTCCCGCTAGAAAGTTATCAGGCGTTAAGAGCTGCAGAAACAGAACGAGACAAAACTGAAGCAACAAGATTTTTTAGAACTTCGGTACTAAAGCATATAAAAGATATTGCTGAAAAATATATCGTTTGCGATGAAACTGCGGAATCGGCACTTATGTTTTTGCCAAGTGAAGCCATTTACGCAGAATTGCACGCTAACTTTACTGATGTTGTGGAGTTTTCTTATCGTTCTAAAGTATGGATTGTTTCACCAACAACTCTTATGGCCACCTTAAACACGATTAGGGCGGTATTAAAAGATGCTAAAATGAGAGAACAAGCGGGAGTAATACAAAAAGAAATCATTTCGTTGACAGAAGATATTGGTCGTCTGGATAACCGAATCGATAAGCTAACCCAACATTTCAAAATGGCAAATGAAGATGTAGAAGGAATCAAAATATCATCCAATAAAATAAGCAAAAAAATAGAAAAGATAGAAAATATTCAACTTGGTGAAAGTTCAGGATACCCTGAAATTGCTCGCCTGGCCAATGATCAATAAAAAAGTTTTGGATAACTATCCTTTTAATTCTTAGCTTTTTTTATTTGTGATATTGATATTTGCGATAAAAGAATTAAAATAACTGTGATTAACAATAAAATAAGGATAAACAAAGTGACTAAATCTGAATTAATTGAAAAAATAGCAGCAAAAAACCCTCATCTGACAATTAAAGACGTTGAAAGAATTGTTGCGACCGTATTTGAAAAAATCATTAGCTCATTAGCTAAAGGTGATAGAGTTGAATTTAGAGGCTTTGGCGCTTTTTCGGTTAGAACTCGTTCTCCTCGTACTGCAAAGAATCCACGCACAGGCGAACAAGTTAAAGTTGAAGAAAGAAATATTCCTCACTTTAAAACCGGTAAACAACTTTTTGAATTACTAAACAAGTAAACAACTTTGTAACAACAAAGGAGCTACGCTTATGGGATTCATCAAACTAATTATAAACTTACCTTTACTGGTTGCCGTTTTGGTATTTGCTTTTGTAAACAATGATTTAGCAACCTTTAATTTGTGGCCTTTTTATATTGAGGTTACGGTATCCTTGAGCGTAGCAATAGTGTTCTTTATTACTCTTGGATTCATTTGGGGAAGATTGCTTTCGTGGTTATCTAATGCTCCGACACGTGCCGCTTTACGCAAACAAACGCGGAAGAATCAAAAACTTCATAAAGAACACCAAATGCTATCTAAAGAAGTTGAAGATTTACACTCCAACATAGCATCCCTAAAAGAAGGAGCAGATTCAAAAGTAGAATCTACCAATTGGAAACAAAATTTAAAATCAATTTTTAACAATAAAAACAACAAAGCTTAAGAAAAAGGACTTAAGATGAACTGGTTATCAGATTTTGTCAGACCAAAAATAAAAAAAATCAGCACCAAAGAGATTGCCGATAACTTGTGGACTAAGTGTCCACAATGCGGGCAAATGCTGTTCACCAAAGAGCTGGAAAAAAATAATTTTGTATGCAGTTCTTGTGATCATCATTTGCGATTGCCAATATTGAAACGTTTTGCTTTGTTGTTTGATAATGGTGAATATAAACTTATTTCACCTCCCAAACTTAAAGAAGACCCTTTAAACTTCAAAGATTCAAAAAAATACTCTGATAGGTTGCGCACATACCGAAAAAATACAGGAGCAGATGATGCCATAAGAATTGCCCAAGGAGAAATAGGCGGAGTCACCTGCATTATTGCTGCTCTGGATTTTACGTTTATGGGAGGCTCGATGGGAACAGTTGTTGGCGAGGGCATCGTTAAAGCTGCCGAAATTGCAACCAAAGGAAACCTTCCGTTTATAACGATATCTGCATCTGGTGGTGCACGTATGCAAGAAGGAATTTTATCTTTAATGCAAATGGCTAGAACTACAGCGGCCGTAAACTTAGTAAAAGAAAAAGGTCTGCCATTTATATCAATTCTAACCGACCCAACAACAGGCGGTGTATCTGCATCTTTTGCAATGCTCGGGGATATAAACATTGCTGAAAAAGGATGCGTTATAGGTTTTGCGGGAGCAAGAGTAATTGAGCAGACAATCCGTGAAAAACTACCAACAGGTTTCCAAAGAGCTGAATATTTGCGTGAGCACGGAATGGTTGATATTGTTGTCAAAAGACAAGAAATGCGAGATACATTAATCAGAGTTATAGGGATTTTAACCCACCAAAAGCCTCAAATAAAAACTCTGGCAATAGAAAGCAAATAACCCCTCCTGTCAAGCAAGTTGTTTGACGGGATTTTTATAAAAAAGTTGTTAGCGATTTATTTTATTATCTTCTGATTTGCAGAGTTTATGTTATTATAATCGCAATGAAAACAATTAAATTTATGGATTCAAAAAAAATGAAATTTATAATTGAACGCACAAACCTTCTTAAAACTCTTAGCCATGTGCAAAGCATTGTAGAAAAAAGAAACACCATTCCGGTACTATCAAACGTTAGAATCGAAGCTTTAGGTGACGGCATAAGCTTTAAGGCGACCGACATGGATACGGAAATAACCGAAATTGTTGATGCAAAAACCATTGAAACAGGCGCAACAACTGCTCCGGCACATATGCTTTATGATATTGTTCGTAAACTTTCGGATGGTTCACAAGTCGAGCTGACTTTTCCTGATGAAAAAGGCCAATTAACTATCGCTTCTGGACGTTCAAAATTCTCTCTTTCTACTATTGGCGTTGAAGATTTTCCAGTAATATCCGGCGATAAATTGCCAACAAGTTTTGTTATGGCAAAAGATGAATTGAAAGACGTCATTGATCGCACTCAATTTGCCGTATCTACAGAAGAAACAAGATATTACCTAAACGGTTTATATGTTCACGCAAAAAAAGAGGGGGCAAATAATGTTTTGCGTATTGTGGCTACTGACGGACATCGTCTGGCTTGTGTAGAATCTCCGCTACCTCAAGGAGCAGAAGATCTTAAAGGGGTTATTATTCCTCGCAAGACCGTTGCTGAAATTCGCAAACTTTTAGATGATAATTCGGTTGAAAATGTTACTGTGGAAATATCTGAAAACAAGGTTCGCTTTAACTTAGCAGACATTACCCTAACTTCAAAACTAATTGACGGAACATATCCTGATTATGAAAGGGTTATTCCTACAGATAATGACAAGAACTTGGAGTTGAATGTTAAAGAACTGGCGTCTGCTGTTGATCGTGTATCTGTTGTAGCAGAAAGAACTAGAGCTATTAAAGTTATTACTCACCAAAACAAAGTGACAATTTTAACGTCTAGTCCGGATCTTGGAAACGCATCTGAAGAATTAGATGCAAAATATGAGAGCGAATCGTTAGAAATAGGATACAATTTCCGTTATTTGCTAGACATTTTAGCTGAAGTTAAAGGCGAAACCGTTCGCATTTCATTTGCTAATGATTCATCTCCGTCTGTCATTCACGATACTAGTGATGCAAGTGCAATTTATGTGTTAATGCCGATGCGAGTATAAATGACGAATTTGGCGTATGACATATACCCGTTGAATCAAGAAAAGTCAGGTGTAAATCGCCTGACTTTAACTGATTTTAGAAACTATCAATTTTTGCGCCTAAATATTGAAAAGAACATTATCATTATTCATGGTGAAAATGGTAGCGGAAAGACTAATATCTTAGAAGCTATTTCTTTTTTGACTCCCGGAAGAGGGATTAGAGGTGCAAGATTAGCAGACATAAAAAGAATCGTAATTCCGGAAAATGATGAATATTTACCGGAAAAGATATCAACTTTAAATTGGGCGGTTGCTGCAGAAGTTTATCAAGGAGATAATACCTTTGCTATTGGCACTGCGGTTGAACAATTTAATAAAGAAATATTCTCTGACGAAGACAATGACGATGATTATCGTTCCTTTGAAAGGCGAATCGTTAGAATTAACGGGAATAAAATATCTTCACAAGCAGAGCTTGGAAAATATCTTTCCGCAATTTGGCTAACCCCGCAAATGGATAGACTTTTTAGAGGAGGAAGCCAACCAAGACGTAGCTTTTTAGATAGATTAGTCTTTGCTTTTGATATGGAGCATGCAAAAAGACTTATCAAATTTGAGCACTACTATAAAGAATGGTTTCATTTGCTCAAAGAGGTTAAAGGCGATGATTTTTGGCTTTGCGGACTGGAAGAAAATATGGCTTCTTTAGGGGTGGCAATTGCGGCAGCCCGAAGAGAACAGACAGCAAGACTTAATACCTTTATTGAAAAAGAGCCGGACGATGTTTTTCCCAGTGTACGACTGGAATTAGACGGGGTGGTAGAAAAGATGTTAGATACCATGCCGGCGATTGATGTTGAAGACAAATATAAACAACTTCTAAAATCGCAACGTAAAAAAGTTCGTTTTAACGAATCGGTAGATGGCATTAACAAAACAGATTTCAAAGTATATTATCGTAAAAAAAAGATTCCAGCTGAATTGTGTTCTACCGGCGAGCAGAAATCATTGCTTATAAGTATTATTTTGGCTCAAGCCAAATGCCAAACCATTCATAGAGGCTTTGCACCAATTTTGTTATTAGATGAAGTGGTAGCACACTTAGACGATGCGAAAAGAGAAGCCTTACTCAAAAAAATAAAAGAAATTGGCTCTCAGGCTTGGATAACAACAACAAATCCGGAATTATTCTCATCTATAAAAAATGAAACTCAATTCTTAAAAGTAGAGAATAATAAAGTCACTAGTGATTACGATCGTAGTTGTAAATGCAAGCCATTTTAGGTTGTTATTAAGAAAAATCAATGGAACATCCTAATAAAAAACTGATAGCGTTTCGACGATACTACTTTTAAATTGTTATCTCAACCATCACAGGGACGTGGTCTGAGGGGCGAGTCGATAAGCGCATCTCTTTTATAATTTGAGCACTCAAAATTCTGTTTTGCAGATTTGGCGTTACCCAAATATGATCTAACCTTCTACCTTTATCATTAGTTTGCCAATTAGGATTACGATAACTCCACCATGAATATATTTTTTGCGGCTCAGGGTAGAACTTGCGAATTGCATCACAAAAATCTAAAGAATTATATAATCTGGTTAAACGTTCAATTTCTACTGGTGTATGAGAAACAATTTTTTGCAGTTGCTTATGATTCCAAACATCGTTCTCAGACGGAGCGACATTAAAATCACCACAAAGAAGTATTTTTCTTGATTTAAATTCCGCTTTATGTTGCTCATAATATTCAGAAATATCATCCATAAAACAAAGTTTGTGAGCAAAAGACAAATTAACTATCGGATCGGGAACATCTCCGCCAGCAGGAATGTATATGTTGTTTATTTCAATATCATCAAAAATATGAGCTTTAATATGTCTGGCATCGGTTTTGCCAACCCAATTTTTTTGTTCAATCTTGCTAAGAGGAAATCTGGATAGAATCGCCACTCCGTTATAGCCCGCCTGCCCATATAAAGCTATGTGTTCATAGCCCATTTGCTTTATTTCTGCAAAAGGAAAATCTTCTTTTTTAGCTTTTATTTCTTGCAAGCAAACAATATCCGGTCGAACAAGTGCAACTAAAACTTTTAATGCATCAAGACGTATGCGAATCGAATTAACATTCCAAGTAGCCAGCTTAATTGAGTTCATTATTTCTTCTTATAACCTTTTTTGTTTTTTGCTTCTTTGAATTTGAATATCTTATCTTCTAAAGGTATATCCTTTTGAGCGTCATATAAAGATACGCTAACCTCAACACTTTGCGGATCTACAATTTTCCACTGTTTTAACTCCATCGGATTGTTAGAAAAAACCAATGTTATAGGACCTAAATCTCCCTTTTCGGAATAATCAAGTGTTATAGATGTAGAACCGGAATCTTGATAAAAATCTATCACTTTTATCTTCTTACCATCTATTTTAATGTCATCACCTAAAATCAAACTGGCGGGGATATCATCATAGTCTATGTGCGTAACCTGACCTAACTCAACATCATTATAGACTATAAAGTTACCATCGCCTACTATCAAAACATTAACCGGATCTGCATATTCCATACGGATTTTATTAGGCTTTTTGATAAAAATTCTTCCCTCAGCAGTAGCCCCGTTACTCGCCATTTGCAAAAATGTTGCTTGCAGACTTTTGATGTTATTCAAATATGTTTCTATTTTTTGCAAGTTCTCAGCATTCTGAGCATAAACAGAATTGCAAAACATCATACTTGCTATAATCAAAAGCCATTTTTTCATATTTAATTCCTTTATTAATAAAACTGCGCATATTATATAATCAATAATCTTAAATAGTAAACCAAAAGAATACCCCCTGTCAGCAAAACCGACAGGGGGATTTAAAAAATTAAAAACTAATATCTATTGTTGCAACCACAGCCACCTGATGGTTTTTTATTGTTATCTGCTTCTTTAGATGAAGTGGATTTTGTTTCTGATGAGTTAGCTGAGGCAGACATTTTTGAAGGTTTATCTCTCATATCTTTACATGACATTATGTTTCTCCTAATGAATTAAAATCAAGTTCAAAACTTTATTTAAGGATGAAACAAACAAAAACAAGACTACCTAGCCAAATTGATATTATTCTAAATACCACCATTGCGAATTTTGAAGACACCATTTTCAAAACCTTGAATTTGCGGATTAGAATCCGCCATATCCAACCTTTTTAAACTAAGTGCAGCGTATTCTTTTTCTTGCTCAATACCAATAAATCGGCGCCCTAATTTTTTTGCGACTACGGCCGTTGTGCCGGAACCAACAAACGGATCAAAAACTAAATCCCCTTCATTGCTGGAAGCAAGAATCAATTTTGCAATTAATTTTTCAGGCTTTTGAGTGGGGTGACTAGTGTTCTCCGGCATAGACCAAAAAGGAATCGAAATATCTGTCCAAATATTAGAGGGATAAGTCAACCTGAACTTTTGTCCGCTTTGTTCTTGCCAATCTTTTGGCCGCCCCTTTTTATCTCTATACGGAGCTAAAACCGGACGCTGCATTTTAACCGCATCTAAATTGAACTTATATTCTTTGCTTTTGGAAGTCGGAGGCCAAGCGGT
>JAZNVJ010000045.1:0-1549 GCA_045592765.1 Alphaproteobacteria bacterium
AATAAATAATTATATAAAAGCAAATCAACAAATGATATAAAATATTACAAGTTGGTTTTGTGTTTATAATCAAAGCGTTATATCGCACTTGAAATATTATTGATAAAAAATATTTGCCTTAAGCGTTTCTTAAGATGCAAATGTTGAACTTAAGATGTAAGATAAAACAACCAACCTTTATTTATAGGAGAAAAACTATGAAAAAAATGCTTTCTGTTTCTGTTTTTAGTTTAGGTTTAGCTTTTGCCGGCAATGCTTTTGCAGGCTTTCAAGGTCCCGGATTAGACCCGACAACCGTAGCCAAAGCTCTTGAGATGAGAGATGAGACCGCCGTTGTTTTGGTCGGACAAATCGAAAAATCATTAGGTAATGAAAAATATCAGTTCAAAGATGCAACCGGAACAATAGTTGTAGAAATCGATGATGAAGATTGGAGAGGTGTAAACGTAAAACCTGAAGATACCATCATTATTCGTGGAGAAGTAGATAAAGAGTTGCTTAAAACTGAAATTGATGTAGACTCAGTTGAGCTGAAAAAATAAAAAGTTAGAGAGGTTTTAATGCGGATTTTACTAATCGAGGATGACCCTTTAATTGGCGACGGACTAAAAACCGGACTAATCAAAAGCGGTTTTACGACTGATTGGTTCACTAACGGAGCCGATGGCCAAGAAGCATTGCTACAGTCTCCCTATGATGCGGTTGTCCTCGATTTGACCCTGCCGGAGGTCGATGGTTTGCAGATTCTGCAAAACTGGCGCCGACAGGGACGCATTGAGCCGGTTTTGGTGCTAACTGCCAGAGGCGAGGTTGAAGAGCGTATTTTAGGTCTAAATAGCGGAGCCGATGACTATTTGCCCAAACCATTTGCCTTAGGCGAAGTTGTTGCCAGATTAAATGCTCTTATTCGTCGCCGCAGTGGTGATGTTAAAAATGTTATCACCTATCGCAATATAAGCTTTAACTTGCATAACAAACAAACATTGCTTGATGACCAAGAGATTGTTCTTGCACCAAGGGAAAGTGCTTTGTTAGAGCTTTTATTGCACAATAAGAATAAGGTTCTGTCAAAGCAACAAATAGAAGAGAAATTATATTCGTGGGATGATGATGTATCGAGTAATGCGGTGGAGGTACATATTCATCATTTGCGCAAAAAATTAGGTAAGGATATTGTCAAAACCATCAATAAAATAGGTTATATGTTGGAGGAATAATGCCAGGTCTCAGCTTAAAAACTCGCTTAATAATTTATTTTATTCTGATTGCCTGTACGGTTTTCGGCTGTGCCGGATTTTTGGCATGGCAAGAAACCAAAGAAAAGGCTGATGAGTTTTTTGATACCTATCAATTAGCCCTTGCCCGAACTTTATCCGGAGGCGATTGGCATAATATTACTCCCCAGATTCAAAAGACAACCGATAAATTAGTGAAAAATATCGGCAAGGCCGAAGAAGATGACGATGCTATCGGTTTTGGAGTATTTGATAAATCCGGCAAAAAGATTTTTCACGATAATGAAAATGGTAAAGATTTTGTATTTCAAGAT
>JAZNVJ010000046.1:0-4703 GCA_045592765.1 Alphaproteobacteria bacterium
GATTTTATTTTGTCTTGAAGGTCGATAATTAACATTTTTAACCAAACCATCAGAATTATAAACTGCCTTAACCGTATCTAAAGGAATTGTTTGCACCGCAAATTTTTGTGCTAATTTTAGCCTTGGACGTACTGCATCCAAAGTTTCCATAAGCATATATGAGCAATTGCGAGTAAAGAAATAATATCGAGATTGCGCTTGGCCTACTTCCCACAAATGCGCCACAAAAAAGTCTAATTCCTCTTTATTGAAATTAAGTTCAAGCTCCCAAATATCTCGGTTTTCTATGTTATTGTAAGTATTTATAATATCATAATAAGGTTTTACCGTAAAACCGCCATAATACCCGCCAACAATTCCTAAAATCGGATACAAAGCTCCGGGATTATCTCCGGTAAATGCTCCATAGTTAGCTCCGTGAGCTAAAAGCTGTGTTCCTTTTCTTGCAGTATCAAACCTAAGAAGCGTATGCCCAAACAATGAAGACGGACTATTCATATAAGCATCGGTAAATAAAAAAGTTACTCCCGCCGGACGCAAATCATCATAAAATTTTTCCAATTCTTCACATTTAGGGAATTTTTGTTTTATTAGTCCTTTTTTTCTGAGCAATTTATAACGAGCCGGAAACAAACATTTTTTTTCATCATTGTCAGAAGCAAACAATGCCATAGTTGCTTCCAGTTCATTTTTAGGGTTAACTTTTCCATCCGCACTCAAAAAGAAATTTGAAGTATCTATAGTGCTTTTGTATCCTCTGTTTTTGGGTTGATAATGCCCTATTGCCAACCATTCATCCGAATATGCAAAATCATTCATTGCCTTTGCATCAGATAAGGCAATAATAAAAACTAAAAGTGAGGTAATCAAACACCTCAAACATTTTAAATATATGAACCTAATCACTAATAACTGATACCTAATGACTAAAAAATAGAGTAGCTATCAAGGCAAACCAATCTCCAGCAACACCTCAGATAGCTACTCTTGAAAACCGATAAGCTATATTTTATGCCAGTTGAAGAACTTTTAGAGTCAAATCTACAGCTTCAACATTTTCATCAGCAAACAGATAAGCAAATTGAGCTTGAGCTTTAAGACCGAATTCTTTGCTATCAACATTCAAAATACCGGCAACAGTATCTATTGTTTCGCCATAACCGGCAGCAACATCAAGAGCAAATTGCTCCATATTGTTTTCCAAAAAAGCAAGCATCATTTTGCCTGTACCGCCGGTGATTCTACCGTTCGGATCACAACCGGATGTTCCGAAAGTAATACCAAATGTTTGAGTTCCGAAAGAACCGTTAGTTGTTGCAGCCAAAACCTGAGGACCTATACCGCTATTTCCTTTCCAAGCCATAGAACCAAGTCCGCAACCTGTACTATCAACAGCAAAAGCCGGAGCTGTTGCTAACATGGCTGCACCGGTCAACAATGATGCCAAATAAATTTTTTTCATAGTATTACTCCTAAAAAAACGTTTTAGACTACTTAAGTTTAACTGTATAAAACTAAATGTATAGTCCAAAAAACACTTACCCCAAAAATAATTTACTTGATTTATTTTTTTTGGATGTTAGATTAACTACAAATTAAACAAACACGAGCTGTGACGAAGTTTTACTTCATCGCAGTTCATTTTTTCTAACTAAAATAAACAATAACAGGTGATTGAGATGGAAAAGTTTCCTTTGACAAAAGTTGGTTTTGAAGCTTTAGAACTCGAGCTGAAAAATCTTAAAGGTGTTGAACGCCCAAATATTATCGCGGCCATTGATGAGGCTCGCTCGCATGGTGATTTGTCCGAAAATGCCGAATATTCCGCTGCCAAAGAAAAACAAAGCTTTATTGAAGGACGCATCCAAGATTTGGAAGCTGTTTTGAGCCGAGCTCAAGTAATAGACGTTGCCAAAGCAAACTATGACGTTATCCGCTTTGGTGCAACAGTTACGGTTGCTGATGAAGATACTGATGAAGAAAAAACCTACCAAATTGTTGGTGACTATGAAGCTGATATTGAAAAGAACAAAATTTCATTATCATCCCCTTTAGCTAAAGCGCTTATCGGTAAAGAAATTGGCGATTCTGCAGCTTACACCGCTCCTGGTGGAAAAAAATCTTTTGAAGTTATAGATATTCAATATATTTAAAATTTCTATTTTTTGCATATATCAAAACCACCCTTATGAGGGTGGTTTTTTTGTAACAATCAGGAGAAATATGATGAATAACGAAAACAACAATTGCGAATGCCGTGAAGATGATAATTGCGGATGCACCTACCCTAACAACATCAGAGATTATAACAAAACCAAAAAAGCCGAATACATATCCAGAGTAATTAAAGATACTACCTGTGTTTGCACCCCGACAGAATGTGCTTGCTCCATTGAGAGAACTCAAGTTGACAACTAAGCTTATTTTGCCTAAAAATAACTATATTAATTAAGGCAAATGGAGTAATCTTAGATGGCTGAATACAAAACTAAAGTTCTTATTATCGGTTCCGGTCCTGCCGGTTATACTGCCGGAATATATGCCGCACGTGCCGGACTAAAACCGATTTTAGTTTCCGGAGAACAAGTTGGCGGACAATTGACTATCACCACCGATGTTGAAAATTTCCCCGGTTTTCCTCAGCCTATAAATGGTGGAGAATTAATGCAGCTTATGCGCAATCAAGCTCAAAACGTTGGTGTTGAGATTATTGAAGACACCATTGTAGAAGTTGATTTCAGCACTCAGCCTTTTGTTTGCAATTCTGAAAATAACAATGTTTATTCCGGCGATAGCGTAATCATTTGTACCGGAGCTTCTGCTCGTTGGCTGGAGATTGAATCCGAAACCAAATATCGTGGTTTTGGGGTATCCGGCTGTGCAACTTGTGACGGATTTTTTTATCGAGGTAAAGATGTAGCGGTCATTGGTGGAGGCAATACAGCCGCAGAAGAAGCCATATACTTAACTAATTTTGCCAATTCGGTTACTTTAATTCATCGCCGAGACACTCTTCGCGCCGATAGATTATTGCAAGAAAAATTACGTCAAAACAACAAAATACGCATAGAATGGGATTCTGTGGTTGAAGAAATTTTAGGCAACGAAAATCCTCTATCCGTAACCGGATTAAAAATCAAAAATGTAAAAAATGACATTTCAAAAACCATCAAAGTCGATGGTGTTTTCATTGCTATCGGACACCACCCTAATACGGATATTTTCAGAGGGCAATTAGAACTGTCCAAAGAAGGATATATTATCACCAATCCAGACAGTTGCCAAACCAGTATTGAAGGCGTTTTTGCTGCCGGAGATGTTCAAAATCAATACTTCAGACAAGCAATTGTTGCGGCAGGCTCCGGTTGCATCGCCGCCCTTGAAGCGGATAAGTTTTTGAACAAAATATGATTTGGTTACTCATATCTTAATGCATTAATCGGATTAAGCAATGATGCCTTATATGCCGGATAAAAACCAAAAAACAAACCGACCAAACCGGCAAATGAAAATGGAAGCACAACATAAAACACCGAAACTTTAGCACTTAAGGTTGTAAAAATTGATACCAATTCAGAGCCAACCAAACCAATAATCACCCCAAACAAACCACCAAGCATTGAAAGCACCATCGCTTCCATCAAAAATTGCCATCTGATATCCCAAGCTTTAGCTCCTATTGCCATTCTGATACCTATTTCTCTGGTGCGTTCAGTAACCGACACCAACATAATATTCATAATACCGATACCACCGACCAATAATGAAATTGATGCAATTGCCCCTAACAAAATTGTCATAATTTTAGTTGAATTTTCCATCATTTCCATCATTTGGGTAAGGTTCATAATTACAAAATCATCTTCCTTAGTCGCTCCCAAATTATGACGTTGACGCAACAATTGTTTAATCTCATCTTGAGCTGTATAGGTACTTGGCGCATCAATTGCTTGCAACATAATATGGCGCACCTGATCCGGCAGCACCGTTCCCATGACTTTTTTCTGTGCGGTAGAAATCGGAATAAACACCACATCATCTTGATCTTGCCCCATTCCGCTTTGTCCACGCTCTTTCATAACCCCTATAACTTTAAATGGAATTCCTTTAATCCTGATGGTCTTTCCTAATGGATCTAGATCACCAAAAAGTTCATGCACCACTGTTTTACCCAAAATTGCAGTTTTGGCGGCATTTTTCACATCTGTTTCGCTAAAAAACCTTCCATAAGCCAAATCCCATTCTTTTATCTCAAACAAGCGATTATCTGTTCCGGTAATTCCGGTTGCCCAGTTAGCATTTCCATACACAATTTGTGCGGTTTCTTCCAATACCGGTGCCGCCAACCTGATTTTAGCTATTTTTTCCTGAATTGCATCTCCGTCTGCTGCCTTCATTGTCGGACGAGATCCGTGTCCTCCTCTTGCACCGCTTGATGTGGCAACTCCCGAACGAACAATAATTAAATTTGTCCCCATCGTCTTCATTTCATTTTGCAACGATATTTGCGCTCCATTACCGATAGAAAGCATAACGATTACCGCAGCCACACCGATAATAATTCCCAAACTGGTCAAAACCGAACGCATTTTGTTGGCTTTAATGGCCCTGATTGCAATACTGAAAATCGTTCGAATATCGCTCATTTTTTTAACCTCTTATCAGAATGAATTTCACCATCAACAATTTTGATGATTCGATTT
>JAZNVJ010000047.1:0-6419 GCA_045592765.1 Alphaproteobacteria bacterium
ACAACACGTTCAATTTTTTTATCTTTAAGTAGTTTTTTTGCTTTTAACTCTTCTAAAATATGCCATGCGATAGCTTCTCCTTCTCTATCCGGGTCGGATGCGAGTACAATCGTATCACATTCTTTAACCGCCTTAACAATATCAGCTAACCTTTTTTTACCACCGGAAGAAAGTTCCCAAGTCATTGCAAAATCTTCATCCGGATTAACCGAACCGTCTTTACTCGGCAAATCTCTGATATGTCCGAAACTGGCCAATACTTGATAATCTTTACCAAGATATTTATTAATTGTTTTAGCTTTAGCCGGAGACTCTACGATAACTAATTTCATAACTTTTCTCACATTTATTTGCGTTTAATCAAGGCAACCTTATTTCCGCTTTGTCGCTCTATCATTCCGTTCATTTCCAAGTTCAAAAGTTCCAATGCGACTTCTGAAGCATTCATTCCGCTGATTCTTATAATCTCGTCCACATATACTCCATCGGAGTTTAAATAGTCAATAATTTTTGTTTGCGGTATTTCATTGTTATTACCAGTAGATGTTACGTCTTTCCAAGCAAACTCAGTTTGTTGTGGTGGAGCAACTTTAATCGGTTTGATTTTTTCACGATTGTTAATAAGTTTGATAATATCTTGAGCATTATCGGTTAAATTGGCTCCGCACTTTATCAAATTATTAGGGCCACAACTTCTAGGTTCACTGGGAGAGCCCGGAATAGCAAATAATATGCGTCCATATTCTGCGGCCAATTGTGCCGTAATCAAAGAACCTGATTTATTGGTTGCTTCCACGACCAAAGTTCCTGAAGATATTGCTGCAACAATGCGATTCCTGCGAGGAAAATTTGCTGCTTGAGGTTGAGTTTGTGGAGCAAATTCCGAAATAACACATCCCTGTTCCACAATTTGTTCATAAAGATATTGATTCTCATCGGGGTAGGGAATATCAACCCCCGTACCCAAAACCGCTATAGTTGTTCCTTTTTGATTATTTGCATACATTGCGCCCTTATGAGCGGCGGCATCGATTCCTCGTGCCATACCGGATACAACCATAACATCATTATTAGTCAACTCAAAAGCGATTCGTGATGCTGTTTTGCGTCCGTTAATTGATGCATTTCTTGCCCCCACAATAGATATTGCCGGAGAATTATTTAATAAACTGAAGTTTCCTTTAGCAAACAAAATCGGGGGCGCATCATTTAATTCGAGTAAATTTTTAGGATAATGGGCATCATTATATGTAATAATGCTTATATTGTTTTGTTGACAATATTTATATATAGCCTCAGCTTTATTTCGAGATAGCAACTTAACTTTCTTTACACTCGAAATGTTTTCCAATACAGTTTGAGTTGAACCGAATTTTTGCAATAGTTTGTAAAATGTAACCGGTCCCAGATTTTCTGAGTTTATTAGTTGCAAAATATCAATAAGGTTGTTTGTTTTGCATTCCACCGGATCGTCCTACTTTTTGAATTTCACTTTACTTTCTTGCCCTTTAAACAAACGCACAAAGTTTGCATGGTGACGTACTAACAGTAAAATAACCAACAGAGAATAACATATTGTATAAAATTTATCAGTCATCAAATATGTTATAATTGGGGTTAACGTAGCAGCTGTTATTGCAGCTAAAGATGAGTAGCGGAATATTACCACCATTACAATCCAAATAGCTAAAGCCAACAATGCAATTTTAGGAGTTAATATTAAAATCAGACCAAAAGAAGATGCTACCCCTTTCCCACCTTTGAATTTTAGCCAAACCGGAAAGTTGTGACCTAAAATTGCACAACCACCGGATATTAATGCGGCAATAGTAGAAAGATTGGTTGTTTCGCCAAAGATATTTAACGATGTATCTGGTGCTATTTTTTCGGCTAAATAGGCCGCAATACCGGCTTTAAAAGCATCTAAAATTAAGGTTAGAAGCGCAAGAGTTTTGTTACCTGTTCGTAATACATTTGTTGTTCCGATATTACCGGATCCTATTTTGCGAATATCGCCATATCCGGCTACATAGCAAAGGACTAAACCAAACGGAATTGAGCCTAATAAATAGCCGCCGATTCCAAGTAATATTAATAGTGTATCGTTTGACATAATAACCTCGCAATCTATTTAAAAGTTGATTCTTTAATATATCACAATCATAAATTTTGCAAGCTAACAATTTATTAACATTAAAAACTGATAAATAATTAATGACAAATGGATTAATATTGCTAATATAGAAAAAATAATTCCATGGAAAGGTTGTTTATGAAGCCTATTTATAAAAGAATTTTACTCAAACTCTCCGGCGAAGGACTAATGGGAGATAAGAGTTTTGGTGTTTCACCTGAAGTGGTAACATCATTGGCTGAGCAAATTAAAGACATCAAAAAATTAGGTGTTGATGTTTGTGTGGTTATAGGTGGTGGTAACATTTTTAGGGGAGCCAAAGAAGCATCTAAAGGTCTTAACCGTTCAGTAGCCGATCAAATTGGTATGATGGCAACAATTATGAATGCATTGTACATTCAAGATGCTTTAGAAAAAAAAGATATTAAGGCTAAAGTTATCTCCGGTTTGCGAGTTCCTCAAGTTTGTGAAAGTTATACTTATCGTCGAGCGATTCGTTATTTGGAGCAAGGTGTTGTCTTGATTTTTGCCGGAGGTACGGGCAATCCTTATTTTACCACCGATAGCGGTGCGGCTTTAAGGGCTTCGGAGATGGGGTGTGATGCTATATTGAAGGCAACACAAGTAGATGGCGTTTACAGTGCCGATCCTAAGGTAGATTCGTCAGCTGAACGTTATGAGTTTATAAGCTATGATGATGTTATTCAAAAGGGGTTGAGAGTTATGGACTTAACTGCAATATCAATGGCTAAAGAAAATGGTATTCCAATAGTTGTGTTTTCTCAGCATGAGCAAAATGCTATAAAAAATGCTATTTGCGGAAAAGGAAAGTTTACAATAATTAAGTAGAAGGAAAAACAATGTCTGATTTTATTAGTATCAAAAGTGATAGTCAAACTCGTATGGATAAGACTATCGATTCTTTTAAGTCTGATTTGGGAGGACTTAGAGCTGGTAGAGCTCATGTGAGCTTGTTGGATGGGATAATGGTTGAAGCTTATGGTTCGCCGACACCATTGGCTCAAGTTGGTACAATATCTGTTCCGGATGCTCGTACTTTATCTATTAGTGTTTGGGATAAAGGTTTGGCAAAGGCAGTAGAAAAAGCAATTATGGAATCTGATTTAGGTTTAAATCCGGCATCTGATGGGCAATTAATTCGTATTCCGATTCCTCCATTGTCAGAAGAACGTCGCAAAGAACTTTTGAAAGTAGCCGGTAAATATGCAGAAAATAATAAGGTTGCTATTCGCAATATTCGTCGTGATGCAATGGATGAAATTAAAAAGCTTAAAAAAGACAATGCTATTTCAGAAGACGATGAAAAACGTTTTGAAAATGAAATTCAAAAATTAACCGATGAAGCAGTCAAAAAAATTGATGATATGATGCAACAAAAAGAAAAAGATATTATGCAGGTATAGTTAAGGTCGACTTAAAGTGAAATCCAATAAATTACAACATATAGCTCTTATTATGGATGGCAATGGCCGTTGGGCATCTAAAAGAGGATTGCCTCGCTTGGCTGGACACCAAAAGGGAGCTAAAACTCTGCAAGAGATAGTAAAAGCAGCAAGAGATTTGGGAATAAAATATCTTACGGTATATGCTTTTTCTACCGAAAACTGGCAACGAGATACCTCTGAAGTCGAGGGACTTATGGATTTGTTGCGCCAATATTTAAAAAAAGAGTTTTCAGAAATAAAAAAACAGGGTGTAAGAATAAAATTTATTGGTGAACGAGATATGCTTGCTACAGATATTTCTGAGCAAATATCTTTGTTAGAAGCCGAAACTGCAGCAAATGATAAATACACATTTTGTATTGCTCTTAGCTATGGTGGAAGACAAGAAATTGTTTCTGCGTCTCAAAAGATTGCGGCAATGGTTCAGCGTGGAGATATTAATCTTCAAGATATTGATTTAAAAATGTTTTCTGATGCGCTTTATACCAAAGATATTCCTGATCCGGACTTGGTTATTCGCACTAGTGGAGAACAAAGGATTAGCAATTATCTCTTATGGCAATCGGCTTATTCTGAATTTTATTTTACTCAGACATTGTGGCCAGATTTTAATAAACAAGAATTAGAACAAATAATTTCCGATTTTAATCAACGGGAGAGAAGATATGGAAAAATCTAAAATTAATTCTCTAATCAAGCGTATAGTAACATCAGTTGTTTTAATACCTATTGTTATCTGGTGCTTGTTTGCTGGTTATCCATATGTGCAATTACTTGCTTTGCTAGCTGGATTTTTACTTTCTTGGGAGTGGGCACAAATGGTTCCTTCTGTTAGGGGGGCTTTTTATGCGGTGTTATATTCATTTGTTACAGCTATTGCTATTTTTATGGGACCATCATGGCCATATTTTGTCTCCTTATTTGTAAGTTTATTATTGGCTTGGTTTAAGTCTAAAGAAGAGGCTCGTCGTAATTTATTAGTTTTAGGTGTTGCTTATGTTTCAATTGGCATAGGATCTGTAATGTGGCTTTATGAGCTTGTTGGTTTTGGGGTAACATTTTGGTTTATGTTGGTTGTTTGGTTTGTTGATATTGGAGGTCTTGTAGTTGGCTGTTCATTAAAAGGCCCCAAATTAGCGCCCTCAATAAGTCCAAACAAAACATGGTCCGGACTTATCGGTGGAATGCTTTTCTCCGTTGGGGTCGGAAGTTTATTTTGTTGGTATGTCGGTGCAGGAGCTCATTTAGTGTATTATGGTGTATTAGCTGCTATTTTAGCTGTAGTATCACAAATTGGAGATTTAGTTGAATCAAAGATTAAACGTAGTTTAAATCTAAAAGATTCAAGTAACTTGATTCCTGGACATGGCGGAGTTTTTGATCGTATAGATGGGTTGATTTTTTCTGCTCCGTTTGTTTATATTTTATTTCGTTATATTTTAGTTATTTTGTAAAAAAGGCAGGTTTTTATGAGTTGGCTTATTAATAGTGCGTATTATATTATTCCTTTTATTTTTTTATTAGGTGTTTTAGTTTTTGTTCATGAATTTGGTCATTTTATAGTTGCCAGACTTTGCAAGGTAAAGGTTTCGGAGTTTTCGATTGGTTTTGGCAAAAAACTCTGGGGTAGAATTGATAAACACGGAACAGAATGGCGCATTGGAGCAATTCCATTAGGTGGTTATTGCAAGTTTTTGGGTGATGAAGATGCCTCAAGCAGTTCTGGTAGTTGTGAAGACCTTAGTGAAGAAGATAAGAAATATGCATTTGCTTTACAAAACCCTTTTAAGAAATTAGCGATTGTTATTGCCGGTCCCGGCTTCAATTATCTTTTTGCTATTTTTATTTTTGCTTCCATTTTTTACTTTTTAGGCAAATTAGATTTTCCTGCTGTTGTAGGCCATGTAATATCTGGTAGCGCTGCAGAAAGTGGAGGTGTTTTAGTTGGTGATAAAATACTTAAGGTTAATGGAATAAAAATCAAAGGTTTTAGTGAGTTAACTCAAGAAGTATCAATGCACACAGGAGGTGACATAAATCTAGAGGTGGAACGTAAAAATGAGATTATAAAGCTTTCTTTTCCGCTTAAAGCTTTAACACCCAAAGATGAACCAAGCCTGAAAGAGCCCTCTAAAATGATGTTGGGGGTACGTTCGATTAGTTGTGCTGAGGTTAAGCATATTGATATGTCTTTAGGGCAAGCTGTAGTTGATGCTTTTGCTGAAACATGGCGTATTACCGAAGTTACTTTGCGCGGTGTTGGTCAAATGATATCTGGTAAGCGTGATAGTAAAGAAGTAGGCGGTATTTTACGCATTGCTGAGATGTCTGGAGATATTAGCAAAAAGAGTGGGTGGCTTGATTTTATAAGTTTTATGGCTTTATTATCAATTAATTTGGGATTAATCAACCTTTTCCCGATACCTCTTCTTGATGGTGGTCATGTTGTTTTTTATACTTTAGAAATAATAACCCGCCGTGAACTTAATGACAAAATAAAAGAATATATTTTCCGTTTTGGTTTCTTTATTTTGATTGCGTTAATGTTGTTTGCAACTTATAACGATTTTGTACATTTATTTAATCGTTGGTTTTCTTAAGGAATAAAGTAATGAAGTATCTAAATACAGGAGCTTTTGCACTAGCGCTTTTAAGTAGCATATCAGCTAATGCCGCCAATGTTTATATTAGAGATATAAGTATTGAAGGTTTGCAACGAGTAGAGCTAGAATCAGTACTTTGGTATGTTGATATTAAAAAAAATACAACTACAAATGATTCTAAATTAGATAATTCATTAAAACAGCTATATTCAACCG
>JAZNVJ010000048.1:0-3847 GCA_045592765.1 Alphaproteobacteria bacterium
TATTGGTCTATACATATAACACAAAATTGTCCCCGATACAAGCCCAAAAATGACAAAATTTCCAAAAAAATATAAAAATACCCTCGTTAAGATGCGATACCTAACGAGGGCATAGACGAATATGTGAATAGAACCTAATTATTTTTTAGGCTCATCAGGATCACGCAAGACATATCCTCGTCCCCAAACGGTTTCGATATAATTTTTACCGCCGGAAGCTTTTTCTAGCTTTTTGCGCAATTTACAAATAAATACATCAATAATTTTGAGTTCTGGCTCATCGATTCCACCATATAGGTGATTAAGGAATTGATCTTTGTTTAGGGTAGAGCCTTTACGCAAAGAGAGCAACTCCATAATTCCGTATTCTTTTCCGGTAAGGTGCAGAGCTTTTCCACACACAGTAACTGTTTGATTATCCAGATTAACCTCAACATCACCGGTTTTTATCAAAGAATTAGAATGTCCTTTAGAGCGACGAACAACAGCTTGAATACGAGCCAACAGTTCAGATTTATCAAATGGTTTGGTCAAATAATCATCAGCGCCATAACCCAAACCTTTAACTTTTTTGTCAGGCTCACTCAAACCGGAGAGAATCAATACCGGAGTATTAATCTTGGCAGCACGAAGATTTTTCAATACTTCATAACCATTCATATCCGGCAACATCAAGTCTAAGATAATGATGTCATAATCATAGAGCTTGCCAATTTCTAATCCGTCTTCACCCAAATCGGTTGTATCAACAATCATTCCCTCTTTTTTTAGCATTGTTTCAATACTTTGAGAGATTGCATAATCATCTTCTACTAACAAAACTCGCATGTCTGCTTCCCCTGTTAAAATTAATTATTGCTGTTATCTTAATATGTATTTTTTTATTTGTTAACTTTTTTAACAAGCCTGTTAATAATTATTAACAAGTAAGATGTTGATAACCGCAAAAATAGCTTAAAACAAGGCAAAAACAGTTTATATTAAACTTATAACAGAGGAAAAAACATTGTCTGAATTTACAAAAAACATATTACAAGAAATTGATAAGCTTGAAACCGCTACTTATTATGGTCGGGTAACTGGTGTACAAGGGTTATTTATTGAGGTTAGCGGTATTGCATCCGGCTTATCAATCGGCGATAGGTGTGATGTCATTAATAATAATGATAAACGGGTTGCTTGCGAGGTTGTTAGTTTTAAGGAAGATAAATTATTACTTATGCCTTATGGTTCGCTTGACGGTATCGGACTGGGATGTAGAGTTGAAGTTACCGATGCGCATCCGGTTATTTATCCGCATCCCTCATGGCTCGGACGTATAGTTAATGCTTTTGGTGAGGCAATAGACGGTAAAGGACCGCTTATAAAAGGCAACAAGCCCTATTTCATCAAATCATCTCCGCCACCGGCTCAGTTCCGTGATAGGGTTAAAGGGAAGGTAGATTTAGGCGTAAAAGCCGTAAACACTTTTTTGACCATTTGCAAAGGGCAACGTATGGGTATTTTTGCCGGCTCCGGTGTTGGCAAATCTACATTAATGTCAATGATGGCACGTCAGACCAATTCAGATATTTCGGTTATCGGGCTTATTGGTGAAAGAGGGCGTGAAGCCAAAGAATTTGTAGAAGATGTACTCGGTGCTGAAGGTTTGGAAAAATCGGTTTTAGTGTTGGCAACTTCTGATGAAAGCCCGTTATTACGTCGTCAGGCTGCTTATGTTACTATGGCAATTGCCGAATATTTTCGTGATGAAAATAAAGATGTTTTGTGCATGATGGATTCTATCACTCGTTTTGCTATGGCGCAAAGAGAAATTGCCCTATCGGTAGGAGAACCTCCGGCATCTAAAGGCTATACTCCGAGTGTGTTTTCCGAATTGCCACGTTTGTTGGAGCGTGCCGGACCGGGCTCCGGTAATGGTACTATTACCGGTTTGTTTACGGTTTTGGTTGATGGAGATGATCATAATGAACCGGTTGCCGATGCTGTTCGCTCGATTCTCGATGGGCATATTGTGCTTGATAGAGCAATTGCCGAGCGCAATCGTTATCCGGCGATTAATATTTTGCGCTCTATTTCTCGTACTATGCCCGATTGTGATACCAAAGAGGAATATGCGTTGGTTGCCAAGGCTCGTAAATATATTTCTTCATATGAAGATATGGCAGAGTTGATTCGCCTCGGGGCATACAAAAAAGGCTCTAACCGAGAGGTTGACGAAGCTATTTTCTACTATCCGAAAATTGAGGCATTTTTATCTCAGGGCAAACAAGAGCGCTTTTCCTTAGAAGAATGTTATGAGTTGCTCGGCAATATTTTAGCCATCCCATATACTATGGAAGTATAGGTGTTAGATGAGCAAATCTCTTAAAACCTTAAGTCGTATTCAAAAATTCAAAATAGATGAACAACGCAAGATTTTGGCTGAAAGAATGGATAAAGAGGCAGAAATTATGAACAATATTCGCCTTGCAGATGAGAGATATAATACTGAAAAAGATTTTACTCAAAACAATCCCAATGTGGGAGACTTTGGTGCTTATACCAAAAGATATCTGGAACTTCGTCGTGAGTTGGAAAATTCATTATTAGCAGTACGCCAAGAAATTGAAATTATCAGAGATAAAATATCGGATATGTTCAAAGAGCAAAAAACCTTTGAGATTGTAGAAAGAGAACGCAAGTTGGCAGAACAACACGAGCAAGAGCAAAAAGACCAAAAGATGCTTGATGAAATCGGCACCAATGCTTATATCAAGCATAATAGTGATTAGTCATTAGTCATTAGGGGATTGGTTAATTCCTTTCCCCTTGATGGGGAAAGGTTAGGATAGGGGTGATAATAAGTATAAACCGTCATTACGAGAGCTATCCTTACTGTCATTACGAGCTTTAGCGAAGTAATCTCGGCAAAATAGAAAAGTAGCCGAGATTGCCACGTCGCTAGCGCTCCTCGCAATGACGGTTTTATGATTGTCCCAAGCGCCCCTAATCACTAATGACTAATCACTAATGACTAATAACTAATAACTAATGACTAATAACTAACCAATAAAAGGAGAAAAAAATGATAGAAATGATAGCCCTACCTTATGCGTTTACAGACCTAGAACCATATATGTCGGCACAAACTTTTGAGTATCACTATGGTAAGCATTACAAAAACTATGTTGATACCCTAAACAAACTTATTGCCGGCACCAAATATGAAAATATGAGTTTAGAAGATATAATTCAAGCTACTTATGGCAAAGCTGAAGAACAAGCAATTTTCAATAATGCCGGACAGGTTTGGAATCATCAGTTCTTTTGGAAAAGTATGACTCCGCGCGATGGAGGCAAACCCAAAGGCAAATTGCTAGAATTAATCGAAAAAGAATTCGGCTCTTATAAAAACTTTCGTCAAGAATTCAAAAAAGCTGCTTTAGGTCGTTTTGGCAGCGGTTGGGCATGGTTGGTGCCGGATAATGAGGGATTGAAAATTATCACCACCGCCAATGGCGATACTCCGATAGCTTGGGGAGTTACTCCGATTATCGGCTTAGATGTTTGGGAACATGCTTATTATTTGGATTATCGCAACAATCGTGGCGAATTTATAGATGTGTTTATGGATAAGTTGGCAAATTGGCAATAAAAAAAGCATGAAGACCGTCACGGCGTTCATGCTTTCCAAAACTTCTCAGCTTTGTAAATGAGAGCTTGTAGAAGATTTTCGGACGAGGTAAAGAAAAAAACCCAAAAAATTCTTCCTCTTAAAGTTCCTTTTCTCAAAGGAACTAATTCACAACGAAGAGTGCATCGACAATGAAAAAGTTTTTTCTATAAACGTTATGAAACAACTGAT
>JAZNVJ010000049.1:0-6919 GCA_045592765.1 Alphaproteobacteria bacterium
ATAGCTTGTTGCAAAACAGATTCATCTAAAGTTTGAACCAACTTATTATTCAATACCATTGTTGGAACACCATTGATTCTTAACTTAGATGCTAAAGCAGCAGTTTCATCCAAAGCTTTTTGAACTTTTTCAGATTCCATATCTGCTTTTAACTTTTCCAAATCAACACCGGCCAACACTACAGCTTCATCAATTTTAGCTTCTGTCATTTGGCCTTTGATCTCAAAAATTGCAGAATAAACTTCAGCAAATTTACCTTGCTCTTTTGCTGCCAAAGAAGCTTTAGCTGCATACTTAGACATTGGAGACAAGAAAGCTAAAGGCTTAGCAACAACTTTAAGATCCGGATTCTTAGCAACAACATTTTTCAAGATCGGATATACTCTATGACAATATCCACAAGAATAATCAAAGAATTCAACCAACACAACCTTACCATCCGGATTACCAACAACCCCGTCTGCAGCATTATTATATAAAGCATCTGCGCTTTCTTCCATTAACTTCTGGGTTTCCTTCATAGCTTTTTCACGTTGAACCTCTTCATATTTTTGCATTGCTTCAACAACCATCTCCGGATTCTTATTCAATGCTTCTTTAACATCACTACCTTTGCAGCAACACACAACGCACATAACAATCGCAACCAAAGACAACACCAAAGCTGCCAAGGAAACGTATACAGCATTAAGTTTTTTCATTATCTATTCCTCAAAATTAAATTAATCAACGCATTTAATTTAACCAAACTTTATTTGTTTTACAAGTCCAAAATTAAATATATTTTATTGTTTTTTTATAAATCATAAATTATTTGTTTATAATTACTCCGCTATAATCACTCCAAACATTCAAATTTATGAGGTTTTCAATGTTTCATCTCAATTTATCACTATTTTCACAAACTAAAGCTTTAGAACTCAAAACAGATATGTTTCATGATAAACTTTTAGATGCGGCAATGACATTCAAAAATGCTGTTAAAGTTTATCTGGAAGAAAAAAGAGGAGATAATTTCCGCAAACAATCCAAACAAATCAAACAAATAGAACATGATGCGGATAATTTACGTCGAGATATTGAAAATAATCTTTACACTCAAAATTTAATCCCTGATTTACGGGCTGATGTACTCCATCTGGTCGAAAACTTGGATAAAGTTATCAACAAGTTTGATGAAGTGGTTTATAAATTTTATGCGGAACAACCGGACATTCCTAGTGAATATCATTCCCGAATTATTGAATTATGCTCTCAAGTTTCCGAATGTGCCGAAAATATGGCTAAAGCAAGCCGAGCATTTTTCAGAGACATGAGCTCTGTAAGAGATTATTCTCAAAAAGTATATTTTATTGAACATGAATCAGACTTAAGCACGCGCAAATTAACTGAAGCTATTTTTGACTCTGATTTACCTTTAGCAAACAAGATTCAACTCAATGGTTTCGTTAATGATATTGCAGATATTGCCGATATTGCTGAAGACTTTATTGATGAGTTATTAATTTTAACCATTAAAAGAGATATCTAAATGGATTTAAGCTTTTTTATATTTCTAAGTTCTGGATTATTCCTTGGCTGGTCACTTGGTGCCAGTGATGCTTCTAATATTTTTGGTACTGCGGTCGGCACCAAAATGGTGAAATTTCACACCGCAGCTATTATTTCTACCATATTTATTATCATCGGTGCGGTTTTAGCCGGCTCAGGAGCTTCTCAAACTCTAGGAGAACTAGGAAGCATCAACACTCTCCCCGGAGCTTTTATGTCTGCTTTAGCAGCGGCTATAACTATCTATTGGATGGTAGAGCTATCTATGCCGATTTCTACCTCTCAAGCTATTGTAGGAGCAATCATCGGATGGAACTTTTTTGCCTCCAAACCAACTGAAATTTCAATTTTAACCAAAATTATCGGCACTTGGATTTTTTGCCCTTTATTATCTGGAATTATTGCAGCAATTCTATATCACATCATAGCCAGAATTGTTAGTAAATCAAATATTCATCTATTTCGCAAAGATTGTTACACCCGTATCGGTTTAATATTAGCCGGAGCTTTCGGGGCCTATGCTTTAGGCGCAAATAACATCGCCAATGTTATGGGCGTATTTGTTCCCTCAAGTCCGCTACAAGGAATGTCACTTCCTCTCGGTATAATCTTATCTCCAAC
Organism: Alphaproteobacteria bacterium; assembly: GCA_045592765.1. GTDB lineage: Bacteria > Pseudomonadota > Alphaproteobacteria > RF32 > CAG-239 > CAZU01. The sequence continues at coordinate 2,173 of JAZNVJ010000049.1, forward strand.
GCAAGTTTTATTTTTTATCGGCGGTTTGGCTATCGGCACCGGAGTAATAACCTATTCACATAAAGTTATGAATACTGTCGGTAATGGCATTATGAAAATGTCTCCTCTAATGGCATGGGTAGTAGTTATATCGCAATCTTTAGTACTATTTTTATTTGCTTCTCAAAACTTACAACATTTTCTTATTTCTCACAATTTGCCGGCATTACCATTAGTACCAGTTTCCAGCTCACAAGCTGTTATTGGTGCGGTTATGGGGATTGGCATTACCAAAGGAGTACGTAATCTCAACTGGTGTCTTATCGGACGCATTGCTATAAGTTGGATTGCCACCCCTCTTATTGCTGCAATTATTTGCTATATTTCACTATTCTTTTTACAAAATGTATTCGGGATGGAGGTATTTAAGTGAAAATTACTATCCTCGCTATTGGTAAATGCAAAAAAAACTCTCCTGAAGCAAACATTATTAATGAATATTGCAAACGCTCAAAATGGGAAATTGTTATTAAAGAAAAAGACAATTCCACGCAAGAAGATGAAGCTAAGTTTTTACAATCATCGATTCCCTGTGGTGCCAAAATCATTGTTTTAGATGAACGGGGTGAAAACCTCAAATCAATTGAACTCGCTAAAAAAATTGAAACTTGGCAAAACAATGGAACTTCAGAAATTTGCTTTTTAATCGGTGGAGCCGACGGACACCTAGCTTCCACCCGCAATATGGCAGATTTAATCTTATCTTTTGGCAAATTAACTCTTCCTCATATGTTAATGCGTGCAGTTTTAAGTGAACAAATATATCGCATCCAAACCATATTATCCGGTCACCCTTATCATCGAGAATAATCCTCTTGACTTTTTGTTGTTTTTATCAAATACTTCAAGCACTTAAAAATTATTAAGATATATGAAACTCATAAAAAAATTAGCAGGACTGTTTTCTAAGAGAAAACTCCCTGTGCAAAAAGTTATTCTTCCCAAACAGCTTCCTATTAAAAAGGTAGTTGCTAAAACCATCGGCATTATTGAGACCGCTTATTCACCTCAAGAACTCGTTGACTGGTTAAAAAACAAATTAGACAAACGATACAATGTATCACAAGTTGAAATACTTGATGTATTACATCAAGATATTTATCTCGGTACAATTTTCGCTGTTCAGGAAGAAGAAATAATATATTGGGTTCAAATCGGAACTCAAAATATATATTATTCTCCCAAAACCTCATTAACAACCCGGAAAAGCGAAAATTTCCGACTGTTAATAAAAACAAAGGATATTAAGCAGATATATGCTACCTGCATTATCCAAAATGAGGAAATTAAAGTTCTTGAGCTGATTGAAAAAAGATGCGATTCAGATGAAGAACGAAAATTGCAATGCAATGAGCGCGAATTTCCGTGTACATTGCTTGAAGCAACTGAAACAATTAAATTCTCATAAAAAATCCGCCACTTAAATTAATTGGCGGATTTTTTATTTCCTTAAATTTTATATATTAGTTGCTCTCAGAACGAATTTTACCGATAGCAGACCACATTTTTTCTATACTATAAAACTCCCTAACTTCCGGTTTAAAAATATGAACAATAACATCAAAAGCATCGATTAAAACCCAATCTGCCTTTTCTTCACCTTCTGCTACAGACTTATAACCTGCGACTTTTAATTTAGCTTGAATTTGCTCTGCTAATGCCGCCACATGTCGCTGTGAAGTACCACTTGCAACCACCATAAAATTAGCAATTGATGTTTTTCCCTGCAAATCCATAACTAAAACATCATTAGCCTTACCATCATCTAGTGTTGTAGTTATTATATTTAAAATTTCTTCCGATTCGTTATCTTTTATATTTTCAACCACTTAAATTCTCCTTAATCTAATGGTGACCATGGTTTACTTGGTTCAATCACCATATTTGTATTGTTTTCCGATTCTTCTTTCTTCAATCTATCTCTAGTTATATACTTATTTACATCTATTAAGCAATCAAAAATACCTTTTTTTGCTATTGCAGACATAATATAAACTTTTTTTCCTATTGCTTTTTCAAGTTCACTTTGTTTTTTATTAACTTCTTTTTCAGATAAGGAATCACATTTATTTAGCACTACAACCTCTGGCTTGTTTTTCAATATTTCATTATACAAATCAAGCTCACGTCGAATTGCTTTATAAGTAGCAACTACATCTTCAGATGTTATATCTATCAAATGCAGAAAAGCAGAACAACGTTCTACATGCTTTAAGAACCTATCTCCTAATCCAACTCCTTCATGAGCTCCTTCAATAAGTCCGGGGATATCTGCAATAACCATTTCATAACCATCAACCCAAGCCACCCCCAAATTCGGATGAAGAGTCGTAAACGGATAATCTGCAATTTTAGGACGTGCGGATGTTACCACCGACAAAAATGTTGACTTACCGGCATTTGGCATACCAATCAAACCGACATCAGCTATAACTTTTAAACGCAACCACACCCACATTTCTTGTCCGGGCCAACCTGGTTCTGCATAACGAGGCGCTTGATTTGTGGATGACTTAAATTGAGCATTTCCTCTTCCGCCATCTCCACCTTTAGCTAGTAAATATTTTTGCCCCGGAGCAACCATATCAACTATTAAAGTTTCCTGATCTTCAGCTAATATTTCCGTTCCTACCGGTACTTTAATGATAATATCTTCACCTTTAGAACCGGTCTTATCCGAACCCATTCCATTATAACCTTTATGAGCCTTGAAATGTTGCTGATATCTAAAATCAATCAAAGTATTAAGATTCGGAACAGCTTCTACCCAAATACTTCCACCTTTTCCGCCATCTCCTCCATTGGGTCCCCCAAATTCAATATACTTCTCTCGACGAAAAGAAACACATCCGGCACCACCATCACCAGATTTGATAAATATTTTTGCTTGATCCAAAAACTTCATTTCAAACCTCTTTAGTTATCTTAACTTCAAGATACCTATTTTATTAGAAAAGTAAAGGGGGTGCTACAGCATCCCCTTAAACATTCATCACTTTCTAAAAAGCAGATTATTCACAAACAACAGAAACAACTGTTTTGTTGCCTGCTTTTTTAGAAAATACCACCTTGCCTTCTGCAACAGCAAAGATTGTATGATCTTTACCCATGCCTACATTAGCACCCGGATGATATTGAGTTCCACGTTGGCGAACAATGATGTTTCCAGGAATAACAGCTTGACCGCCAGATTTTTTCAAACCCAAACGACGACCGATAGAATCACGTCCGTTATTGGAACTACCACCTGATTTCTTATGAGCCATAATTAAATCTCCTTAAATCTTACTTGCCACATACATCGGTAATTTTAACCAATGTAATATATTGTCTGTGACCATTTTTGCGACGATAATTCTGACGACGTTTCTTTTTGAAAACAATCACCTTAGAATCACGAGCTTGTTTCAAAACTGTAGCTTTAACACTTGCACCGACAACCAATGGAGTACCGATAACATCGCCCAAAGCCAAAACTTCATTGAATACAACTTCTTTACCTTCTTCACCGGCAAGTTTTTCAACTTTCAATACGTCACCTGTAGTAACACGATATTGTTTTCCGCCGGTTTTAATAACTGCGTACATTTTTTCACCTTTATATTATTTAAACATAAAACGTTGCCTTGCAATATACATAAGTTTTTGCGGCTGTCAATAGGAATCTCTGCAAAAAATTTAAATTATCTTTATTTTTATATTGATTTATAAAATCACTTACGATTAATTGCTCTGAACAATTCAGGTCGCATAAACCTTCCTTGCCAAATGCCCTTTTTATTTTTTTTAGCTAACAATTCGTCATCTTCATAATCTTTGGAGTATTTTTTATAAGCAACAGCCCATCCAGAGGCAACCATTTCTTTATTTATTATTTTTCCTTCTGATTCGCAAACAACTACATTTCTTTTATACCTATCAACATCAATTTGTTTACATTTAACATCTGGTTTAATCAATTTTTTTAACATGTTAGAGGCATTTTTACCACAATTATACAAATGTTCTTCGCCATCATAACACTGTTGATTATATTCCGGAGCATCTATACCGTCTAAACGCATTTCTATTTTATTTAACCAAAAACTGTCACCATCAATAATTTCTATCTTTGCTTTTGCAGAAAATGATATCAAACAATAAAAACCTATCATCATTATCTGTAATTTCATCTTAGACCTCTATTTCTGTAAATATTTGTTGTATAAGTATCAAAAAAACTTTGTTGTTTAATAATTATTGTCTTATCATAAGAGAGAATTTTTTGCAAAAGGTTAAATTATGAATAATAGATTTTATTCCGGAATATTTTTACTAGGTACTGCACTATCTTTATGTAGCTGTGAAAGCATTAACAAATGGAACAATTTTACACCTGTTAAAGAAACTTCTTCGGCAGATAGTGTTTCTCAGCCGAAAATAGTAGACATCACACCACAACCACTAAATGGACCATCTTCAATTATAATTTGTCGTTCTCACCAATGTGCTCCGGCAAAATTATCAATGTCGAAAGAATACATCTTCAATAGTTTATTACATCTATTTGATAACAATAACTATCAAAAGGTATTAATTTGCCAAGCTGATGCAGATTCTCACACTTGTCTTGAAAATTTCATCACCATCCCTTTAACTGTCGGCATAACTCCTACCAATGCATACATTGATCAAGTTAAAATAACAGATGTTATTATTGGTAAAAAAG
>JAZNVJ010000050.1:0-4054 GCA_045592765.1 Alphaproteobacteria bacterium
ATCCTTCTTGTTTACATTTTCTTAGTGTTTTACTTATCTTTTTTGCATTATTTGCATAAATTCTTCTTTGAGATATTTGATCTTTTGGTTGTACATTACCATATTTATCTTTTTTAAATCTATTCACTTCTAAAAACTCAGGCATTATTCCATTCCTACCATATGATATAAACTTTTATATGCTCCACTACCATCTAAATTTTCTATCCTGCAATAATCAGAAATATCTTGCTCATATTGATAACTTGGTTTATTTTCAGCTTGTGCCAATGTTTATTTTCTTAATTTAAATATTGAAATAAATATCCGATTTGTATATAGTGCCTGTAATTGTGTTTAAACATTTATCAGGAAAATATTATGGCTATTGAAACTAATGTTCATAGAGAATCTCGTCTTGCTAAGCTCAAAACCTTGCAAGATAACGGTTACAACCCCTACCCTTATCGCTTTAAGCCGAATGCTTTTGCTGCTGACTTGCAAGAAAAATACAAAGATTTAGAAGCTGGTACAGATACCGAAGACAGAGTTACCATTGCCGGTCGTGCAATGGCAGTTCGTAACAACGGAATGTTTATTGATATCAAAGATATGAGCGGTAAAATCCAAGCTTTTTGCCATAAGAATCATTTGCCGGAAGATCAGCTCGAAAGGTTAAAATCTCTTGACGTTGGTGATATTGTTGGAATTTACGGTTATGTTCGTCGCACACCTCGTGGAGAGCTTTCAATTGCTGCCGAAAAATTTGATATTATTTCTAAATCTTTGCAAACTCTACCGGAAAAGTTCCACGGATTGACCGACGTTGAAGCTCGTTATCGTCAACGCTATGTTGATTTTATTATGAATGATGAAAGCAAAGAAACCTACAAAAAACGCTGCCAAATTATTTCGGCTATCAGATGTTGGTTTGAGCAAAACAGCTTTATGGAAGTAGAAACTCCGATTTTGCATAGCATTATGGGCGGAGCAAGTGCAAAACCATTTATTACTCACCACAATACATTGGATATGGATTTGTATTTGCGTGTTGCTCCGGAATTGTTCTTAAAACGTTTAATCGTAGGCGGTTTTGATCGAGTATTTGAAATCGGACGCAATTTCCGCAACGAAGGTATTGATAAAAATCATAATCCGGAATTTACCGCATTGGAAGCATATCAGGCATATGCTGATTATAATGATATGGCTGATTTGTTTGCAGATATGATTCCTTTTGTGGCAGAAAAAGTTTTAGGTACAAAAGTAATTACTCTTGGTGAAAACGAAATTGACTTGTCAAAAGGATTTGAGCGCAAATCCATTATTGATTTGATTAAAGAGTATGCAGGCATTGATTTGCTTGCTACCGAAGACTTGGCTGAGGCTAAAGCAATGGCAAAATCTGTTGGGGTTGATGCAGATGACTGCTCTTGTTGGGGAAAAGTTGTGCAAGAAGTATTTGATGAAAAAGTAGAAACTCATTTGATACAACCGACTTTGGTTATGGATATGCCAAGAGATATTTCTCCTTTAGCCAAAACTCACCGCAACAACCCAAGATTAGTAGAACATTTTGACGCCTATATTAACGGAATAGAAATCGGATGTGCATATTCAGAGCTGTCCAATCCATTGGAACAAAAAGAACGTTTTGATGCTCAAGCTGCCGAACGTGAGGCAGGTGATGACGAGGCTCAAATGCTTGATGAAGATTTTGTAATTGCTCTTGAAAATGGTTTTCCTCCTACCGGCGGTATGGGAATGGGCGTAGATAGACTTGCAATGATTTTGACCGGAGCAGCCACAATCAGAGATGTTATTGCCTTCCCAACCTTGCGCAGAAAGGACTAAACTTTGTCTATCAAGCCCCGTTTATACAAGCTATGTGCTACAACAATAAAATTATTGCTGTATATAGTTGTTTTGAGCGGGGTTTGTTGTATTTATAATACGCTTGATAAATTATCATCTTCTTCTAATGTTTACCCTCCGGAAACTATTGAAGTAACTTTTTCCGAAGAAGAGAAAAAAAATGACGAAAATAAGCTTTCTTTTGAAGAGCATTGCAAACGCAATCCGGTAAGCACTTGCTTTGACAATAGTCAGCCAACAGATTTTATGTATGAAGAAAAACCGGTCGCAATTATTCAAAGTGAAGAATTTGCCCCTGAAAAATTAGCTCAAAATCAAGGTGTAGTTACTTTAGGTGAGGATTTAATTGCAGATTTTATTGAAGAAAACATTGATTTAGCCACTCCGGAAAACAATGTGGATATTTTTGCAAATATTCATAAATTTGATAATGATAAAATTGAAGATTTGTACGAAGAAGAACTTCCTGATGATGTGGTGGAGGCTAAACAAACCCCACAAAAAAAACAATTTCTTCCTTCCCAAAAGCCACCTTATTTTGGCGAACACCCAGTTATTGCGGTTGTGATAGACGATATGGGCATCAGCCAAAAAAGAACAGCTGATATTATATCGCTAAAAGCCCCCCTCACCTCATCTTTTTTAACCTATGGTCGCAAGCTCGATGAACAGATAAGTAATGCTCAAAATTCCGGACACGAAATTATGATTCACGTTCCGATGGAAGCGCAAAGTAATAAAGATGTTGCCCCCGATGTTTTAACAACCCAAATGAGCAAAGCAGAAATTCAAAACAATCTAAAACAAATGTTAGCAAAATTTAAAAATATCAAAGGCATAAATAATCATATGGGTAGTAAACTAACCGAAGATAAAGAACGTATGACAGCGATTATGGAAGTATTAAAGGAACATAATTTGTTCTTTTTAGACTCTAAAACCTCCGCCAAATCAAAAGCCGAAGATGCAGCTAAAGAAGCTAAAATTGCTTATGCTCATCGTCATGTATTTATTGATAATAAGAATGATAAACAATATATTTTAGGACAATTGCAAAAAGTTGAAAATGTTGCTCAAAAAAATGGTTATGCCATTGCAATAGGACACCCTAAAAGCCAAACTTTTGAAGCATTAAAAGAGTGGTTGCCGAATTTGCAACAAAAAGGAATAAAACTACTCCCATTAAGCCATATTGTTCAAACTCTAAACCCTAATATAAAAAATTTAAAAGCTCTGCCAAAATGACAGAGCTTTTGCTTAATACGCAAAAATTAATGCGTTAAGTTTGCGCCTTTGAACTTCCGGAGTTCCCTCAATGCCAAGACGGGCAATCAGATCTTCCTTGTCAATCTTATCCCAATGTTTGCGAAACCAGTTTTTGTACTTGATGACACCTTCAGGTGTTGCCCAACTCCAATGCTCATAAATTGTTGATATCGGCAAAAGCTCCTCCACAAGCTTTAAAGTTTCTTCAAACACCTCCTTGCCGTCAAGATCTTCAAGTTTCAGAATACCTTTGGCCTCGCCGTCCGGAGTAAGATGAAAGAGCAAACTGAAAAGAATCTCTTCCATATGAGTTCCGCCACACACCCTTACCATGTTTCCGGCCTGTTTTTGTATAAAATTCCAACATGCCGGATTGAAAGGTCGTTGAACGCCACCAATAGATTTATACTGATGATACGTTTTATCGCACTCAAATTCTCTGCTTGGTTTGCGGCCCACTATAGGAGTACATGAAAAACTGAAGCGTTGCATTGCCAACTCAAACAAGAGCTCGCCATAGTACGAGTTACGAGCATAGAGCATTGCTGTTCCATAATCGGTCATTAAGCTCAAGAATTCATCTGAGATAAAATACCTCTGATCGTTCGGCTTTACAATTTCAGGTAAAATGACCTTTAAGGTGAGATCAGCTTCATTCATTGCGAAAACTTGCTTGTTTCCGGTGAGTTCAAAAACTCTTTGTTTTAATGCATCCATAATTGTATGATTTAGAATTAATAATCGTTTGTTGTTTGAGAGACTAATGTATAGATATGTTGTTGTCAAGGACATAAAACATCGTAAGATCAAAGGAAAAGGTATATATTTATCCTTTTATTAAGAAAAAAAGTAATTTTATAAAAAAAATTACTTGACCAATAGATTTTTTTTATTTATATATGCCGATGTGATCAAGATGGTCCCATCGTCTAAT
>JAZNVJ010000051.1:0-9150 GCA_045592765.1 Alphaproteobacteria bacterium
AAATTTACTGATACTCCAGAGGAGTTATAAATGTCTGTTTGTGGTGCAAGGCGAGAATAGGCAAAAATATTTATACCTTTTCTAGCCAAACACTCTTCAGATAACAAACAAAAAACCAATAAAATTAATATCTTTTTTATCATGCTTTCTCTGTATAATTTAATTTTTGCTTAACTCTTATAAGCTATATATTTATATTATAGTTAAAACAAGTAAAGGAATGGTTATGAAAAAATATTTTATAATCTTGGTAGCTATAATCGGACTAACATGCTCTTGCGGTAAAATGTCTGCCCCCTCTCCTGTGCCGGGAAGCGGATATCCTCATACATATCCATATAGATAAGGAGTTTTTTATGATAGCAAACAGTTTTGAAGAAGAACTAATTCCCTATGTTGAATTTGCTGATAATGCTAATGAACGCACGCCTTGTGTTTTGGTATTGGACTGCTCTGGATCAATGAGAGGAGAACCTATAAAACAGTTAAATGCTGGATTAAAAGCTTTAGAAAAGGAGCTAAAAGATGATATTGATGCTAGTTCAAGAGTTCAACTTTTGATAATAAAAGCTTTTGGCAAGGATGAGGCAATTATTGCTTCTGATTGGACTGATGCAATGAATTTTGAAGCTCCGACCATGGAAGCTGGCGGTCTTACACCTATTGGAAAGGCCATGGAATTAGCCTTAAAAAAAATAGAAGAACAAAAGTGTTTGTATGATAGTTGTGGCATTACCTCTAAACGTCCTTGGATATTTTTAATAAGCGATGGAGAGCCAACCGACTATGATTGGGAAACAGTGGCAAGAAAATGTTGCCAAGCACAAGATAACAAAAAAGTAGTTATTCATGCTGTTGGAACTCAAGATGCTAATCTTGAAAAATTAGCAAAATTTTCTACTATTTCCCCCAAACGTCTTACCGGATTAAAGTTTACTGAGTTTTTCTTATGGCTTAGTCGTAGTGTTTCTTGTGTTTCAAAAGCTACTCCTAATGCTCCTGATCTTCTTGAAGACACTGGAGAGTGGAATGAAGAATAGCGATAAAACAAGAGTTATTGCTGCTAGCGTTGCCGGAATGCTTCACATAAATAAAAATTTGCCTTGTCAGGATTATTTTTCATATCAAAAAGGAAAAAATTTAGTGGCAGTAATTTCTGATGGAGCGGGATCTGCAAAATATGGAAAAATTGGCGCAAAAATTATATGTGAAACTATTTGTGACATGTTAAAAAATTCGCCTTTTCAAGATATTGAAAAAAAAATAGAAACCGCAATATTATCTGCTAGAAACAAATTAATTTTGCACCGAAAAAATATATCTAAATCTGAACAAGAGATATCTAATTTTGCAGCAACAATGCTTGGAATGATATACCATAAAAACAAAGGGCTTTTTTTTCATATTGGCGATGGCGCAGGAATCGCTATAAATAAAAACAATGATACTTTTGTTATATCAAGACCTGAAAATGGTAATTTTAGTTGTGAAACATATTTTTACACCCAAAATGAATGGATGAATAATCTTCGTCTTACAACTTTTGATAATGTTTCAACTGTTTTTTTAATGAGCGACGGGGTAACCGGTTTCTCTTTCAGTTCCGATTTTTTGCAAATAGAACACAATTTTATTGACCCCATAGATAAATTTCTTAAAACCACAACGAGTAAAACTAAAGCTATAAAAGCTTTAAGAAATACATTGAATGCACCTAAAGCTCAAAGGATAAATTCTGACGATAAAACCCTCGCATGGATAAAGGTGAATTAAAATGTTTAATGATCAAAACATAAATTTCAATGCTGTATATGCGAATGGAAATTTTGAAAAAATCACTTTAGGAAAAATGATAAACAAAGGTGGTGCTTCCGGAAAAATTTATCAAGTGGAACAACATTCATCTTTAGTGGCTAAAATATTTCATAACACAAAAAACAGCCAAACTAACAGACAAAAATTAGAGGCCATGCTATTAAATAAGCCTAGTTTTCCACCCGTTGAATCTGATGGAATAAAGTATACTCAAATCGCTTGGCCTGAAGCTTTGCTAGAAAATGAACAGGGCTTTTGTGTTGGGTATATGATGCCTCTAATTAATATGGATGATGCTGTATCTTTAGATCATTTGATGCAAAAAGCCGTACGTAAGAAACTTGGACTACCAGACAAATATGCATATCGTATTTTTGCAGCATATAATGTTGCCGCAATGATAAACTCTCTACATAAATGCGGGCATTATATGGTTGATCTTAAACCATCTAACGTCTCTGTATACAAAGCAAATATGTTAGTAGCAATGGTTGATTGTGATGGTTTTTCAATCAAGGGAGAAAAAAACAGATATCCAGCAGAATTTGTAAGTGAAGAATACATATATCCCGAAGGAATGAAACTTTCTTGTCGAGATATGGGCGAGGAGCAGGATAAGTTTGCATTAGCAGTAATAATATTCAAATTACTAAACAATGGTATTCATCCTTTCTCCGGTGTTCCGCACAAAAACGATGATAAAATGCTAACAATCCAAAATCGAATTGAGGATTATCACTACGCTTACGGATTGTGGCCAGATAGATATCAAGCTCCACATCCATATAGCATTCATGAATACTTTGATAAGAATACTTTAGAACTCTTTGAAAGAGCTTTTACCAAAAGCGGAATTCGTCCAACGGCATATGAATGGCAAGAACATTTGTGGAAATTAATGCATAATTTGCGCCAATGTAAAAATAATCATAATCACGTTTACTTCACATCCAAAGGATGCGGATTATGCATTAGTGAAGATAAGTTTTTGCATGAAATGAAAAACATAAAAAAACAAAAACAAACACCAGAGAAAATCAGAGGTATTGAAATAGACAATCTTTCGCAGGAAAAAATATCTATTAATAAAGCTTTGAAAAAAGCATTTGAATCAAAAATGCAAAAAATTTCTTTAATGGCTACAGCTGCTTATATGTTATTCTTTGGTTTTTTATACAAGTTTTTACTGCCAATTGAAGATATTATAAGAAGTATAGGCTTTGGATTTCAAGCGATTATTGCAACATTGCTATTGTTTGCCATACATAAATTAATCAATAAATACAAATTCATATCGCCGATATTGCAAAATAAAAGTTTTACAGATATGTTACAAGTATATGCGCTTATTTGTACAATAATTGCTTTGGTTTCAGTTAATAATATTCCAAATAATTTACTTGAATTAGCACAATAAAAAAAATATAATCTTTTCGTTAATTTTATTTTTTTAGGAAAAAACATTGAAAAATCTTAATCCAATTATGATTTCCGGAAAGGAAGTTTTTCCCCTAATTGAAGGAGGAAAAGGAATTAATGCCAGTGATGGGCGTTCTTCCGGAGCGTGGGCAAAAGAAAACTGCGTTGGAACATTTTCCGGAGTTAGCCCCGATTACTATGATGAGCAAGGAAATGTGGTTATGGAACATTATTCTCACAAAGATAGATTGTCTCGTCATTTTGAAATGGTTGAACAGTCAATAAAAGGTTGTTTAGCTCAAGCACAAATTGCTCATGAAGTATCCGGAGGTAACGGACGAATTCATATGAACATGCTTTGGGAACTTGCCGGTTCGCAACAAATTTTAACCGGTGTATTGGAAAAAGCAAAAGGCTTGATTAACGGAGTTACTTGTGGTGCCGGATTACCCTATAACTTAGGAGAGATCGCATCAAAATTTGGGGTTTATTATTATCCAATAATATCTTCAGCCAGAGCCTTCCAAGTTTTATGGAAAAGAGCCTACAACCGCTTTGTTGAATACTTGGGCGGTGTTGTTTATGAAGATCCTTGGCTTGCCGGTGGACATAACGGACTATCTAATGCAGAGAATCCTAATGAGCCACAAACACCATATGCCAGAATTGTTGAATTACGTCAAATGATGAACAATTTAGGATTAAATGAAAAACCTATCATTCTGGCCGGAGGTGTTTGGGCTTTGGAAGATTGGCAGGATTATATTGACAATCTGGACATTGGAAAAATTGCATTTCAATTTGGTACTCGTCCTATGATTACCAAAGAAAGTCCTATTAGCGATGCTTGGAAAAAACTAATGCTTCAACTAAAAAAAGGTGATGTAATTCTGCAGAAGTTTAGCCCTACAGGTTTTTTCTCTTCAGCAATTAAAAATACTTTTCTTTCTCGATTGATGGAAAGAAAACAAGGTGAAATAGAATTCAAAGCGGAAGCTTCGGAAGAATTTTCTTATCCGTTGCAAATAACCGAAAAGAAAAAAGTTTTCATTAAACCTACTGATGTTGATAAAGCAAAAAAACAAATCTCTTCAGGTTATTCTGAAATTAAAGAAACTCCTGACAATACTGTGGTTTTCTTGTCTCCTGATGAATGGGTACAGATGAAAGAAGATCGCAAAAATTGTGTCGGCTGTTTATCACAATGCCAGTTCTCATCTTGGTCGCAAGCAAAAGGAACCTCTGGAAGATTGCCTGACCCTCGTTCTTATTGCATCCATAAAACTCTCTATGATGTGAGCCACAACGGTAGCATTGTTGACAATCTTTTGTTTGCAGGACATCAAGTTTATCGTTTTGCAACCGATCCGCTATATAGAAACGGTGTTCCTTCGGTTAAAGAACTAATAGAAAGAATTAAAACAGGTAAATAAAAAATAAGGTCGGAAATTTCCGACCTTATTTTTTGTGATTTCTAAAAACTATTTTACTTCTTCAAAATCAGCATCAACAACCTTTTCATCTTTAGGTTGTTCAGAGCTTGTTTCAGCTCCTTGAGTTGCTCCGCTTGCCTGAGCTGCTTCAGCTTGAGCTTTATACATGGCCTCACCAAGTTTTAGAGAAACTTGCATTAATGCTTCTGTTTTTTCCTTTATTGAAGTCAAATCTTCTGCTTCTAAAGCTGTTTTTAGAGCTTTAACAGCTTCTTCAATTTGACCTTTTTCAGCAGCAGAAACCTTATCACCATGCTCTTTAAGTGTTTTTTCGGTGGAATGAACTAACGATTCACCTTGGTTTTTAGCTTCAACTAATTCTTTTTTCTTTTTATCACTTTCGGCATTAGCTTCGGCGTCTTTTACCATTTTTTCAATATCAGCATCAGATAATCCACCGCTAGCTTGAATTCTAATAGCTTGTTCTTTATTGGTTGCTTTATCTTTTGCAGATACATTTACAATTCCGTTAGCATCAATATCAAAAGTAACTTCAATTTGTGGCATACCACGAGGAGCCGGTGGAATACCAACCAAGTCAAATTGTCCTAAAAGTTTATTATCAGCAGCCATTTCACGTTCACCTTGGAACACTCTGATTGTTACTGCAGTTTGTCCATCTTCTGCTGTAGAGAAAACTTGAGATTTGCGAGTTGGAATGGTTGTGTTTCTGTCAATCAAACGTGTAAACACACCACCCAAGGTTTCAATACCTAATGACAGAGGGGTAACATCCAAAAGCAAAACATCTTTAACATCACCCATTAACACGCCACCTTGAATAGCAGCACCGACTGCTACAACTTCATCAGGATTAACGCCTTTATGAGGTTCTTTGCCGAAAATTTCTTTTACTTTTTCTTGCACTTTGGGCATACGGGTCATACCACCGACTAAAATCACCTCACTAATTTCAGATGGTGAAACACCGGCATCCGCCATAGCTTTTTTGCAAGGTTCAACCGTTTGATCGATTAAATCCTCGACTAAAGTTTCCAGTTTGGCACGAGTTAATTTAATATTCAAATGCTTAGGCCCAGTTGCATCGGCAGTAATAAACGGCAAATTAATTTCAGTTTGAGTTGTTGAAGAAAGTTCAATTTTTGCTTTTTCTGCAGCCTCTTTCAAACGTTGCAACGCTAACCTATCGTTTCTCAAATCAATTCCAGATTCTTTTTTGAATTCATCGGTCAAATAAGTTACCAAACGTTGGTCAAAATCTTCACCTCCAAGGAAAGTATTTCCATTGGTGGACTTAACTTCAAACACGCCATCGCCAATTTCCAAAATAGAAATATCGAAGGTACCACCGCCAAGATCGTAAACTGCGATTGTGCCACTGGTTTTTTTATCCATACCGTAGGCTAACGCAGCAGCAGTAGGCTCGTTGATAATGCGTAATACTTCTAATCCGGCAATTTTTCCGGCATCTTTAGTTGCTTGACGTTGAGAATCGTTGAAATATGCCGGAACGGTAATAACTGCTTTTTCAACTTTTTCACCTAAATAGCTTTCGGCATATTCCTTGATTTTTTGCAAAACGATAGCTGAAATTTGAGATGGAGCATATTTTTGCCCTTTAACTTCCACCCAAGCATCGCCATTGTCACCATCAACAATTTTGAATGGAACCAAAGCCTTATCTTTGGCAACTTCCGGAGAATCAAATCTACGCCCAATAAGACGCTTAATTGCAAATAATGTATTTTCCGGATTGGTTACTGCTTGACGTTTTGCCGGAAATCCGACCAATCGTTCCGTATCTGTAAATGCCACCATAGATGGAGTTGTTCTGGCTCCTTCTGAGTTCTCAAGAACCTTAGGCTCACTTCCATCCATAACGGCAAAACAAGAGTTGGTTGTACCGAGATCAATACCTATAACTTTACTCATAATTTTTTCATCCTTTTGTTATATAAAAATAGGTTGTTTTTCTTTCTAATCTTTATATAGGGATGATTTTTTACCGATGCAAGAGTTGGTGAGGTTTTTTTGCTGATTTTTATTTATATCTTCTAACTCTTTACACAATTGAACTGTTTTCAGAGCTTCTTCTGCCTTAACCTCAGGTGTTTTTCCTTGTGAAATAACTTTTATAAAATCATCCAATTCATTTTGTAAAGAATTGCCTCCGGAACATAAAACTTCACCATTTTTACGCAATTCTCGTTCTATAAAAAAAATCTGCCAAATATTGTTTTTAGAATCAATAATACGCATTTGTCTTTTTAACTCTGTTTCAGGATGGCGCAAAGACTCTAATCTTACAATGGTGCCATTATTATATTGCATTTCAAGGACTGAGTGCTCATCCCAACGATATTTGCTATCTTTATTAACTCTCGCTTCACACCAGTCATCATTAATTAGAGATTGAACTATAGCCAAATCATGAATCATTAATTCAGATATAATATGAGTCTTTTTTACACCTGGATTATTTGATGTTCGAATCGCTGCAATGCATTTTACTCTATCTGTCAACTGCTGCTTTAATGCAATAACAGCAGGATTATAATTTTCTGTATGCCCCACCAATAAAGAAACATCTTGTTGTTTGGCTAATTGGATAAGCTCTGCGCATTGCTCATCTGTTTCTGCAAATGGTTTTTCAACCAAAACATGAATTCTTTTTTCTAATATTTTTTTTGCGATATCATAATGATGCTCGGGTGGTGTGGCTATAATAACGGCATCTACTTTCTGGCGACGAATATCTTCAATGCTTTGCAATGCCGGAACTTCAAGCTCTAACGACGTTTTCATCGTTGATTCAGGTGTTGAATTCAAAATACCAACAACTCTGACTTTATCTGCAAAATTCTCTCGTAAACAATTTAAATGTTTGCGGCCCATATTTTTGCAACCGACAATGGCGACCTTAAGTTTTTTCATCTAAAAAACTCCTTTGGTTTTTATTTCATAACCAATATTGCCATCAACTACCGAGTTTGCAAAAGCAAAGTCTGTTGAGTTAACTGCATGAATACGATACAATGTTTCTCCTTGTTCAACACTATCGCCAACTTTTTTTAACAAATCAAGACCTGCTCCGGGATACTGAGATGCTCCTGCTAAAATACCTATTTTATTTATACGATAAGTATCTATACTATCAATCACCCCACTGATTGGAGCTACAATATCTCGAGTTAAGTGTCCGAGCTTAGGTTGAGGAGCTTTACCCTGAGCATAGATTATTTTATTTAAAGCCTCCAATGCTCTTCCCGATGTTAAAATTTCTTTTGCAACAGCATATCCTTGTCCACCTCTTAACTGAGGATCAAACTCTAAAACCCTGCCGGCTAAGAATAGCGACTTTTCTAGTAAATCTTGAGGAGCATCTTCTTTATTTCGAAGAATCTTCATAATATCTCTAGCCTCTAAAACAGCACCCACACCATTACCTATAGGCTCACTTCCATCAGTAATAACCACATCTATTTCTATAGATAACATATCACCGACGTACTCTATCAACTTGCGCAGACGCATTGCTTCATTGGTTGATTTGATACGAGAATTGGCACCAACCGGAATATCCAACACTAAATGAGTCACCCCTGATGCAATCTTTATAGCTAATATAGATGATGCAAGGTGTTGATTTTGTAGTAAACCAAGGTGTCTCTCAACTGTAGCAATAATTTTACTAGCTTTAGCAATTGGAAGATTGTTATAATCAGCAATTACAGCTCGATTTTCTTTCACAATGGATTTTATCTTATTTTCATCTAAATTTACATTGGCTAAAACAGCAAAAGTATCGGCAACTCCTGCACAAGAAGTGAGTGAACGGGCTGCGGTTTTTGGCATCGGAAGCCCATAAGCTGCAACTATTGCTGCGATAATGATATCTGTTTTATTACCGGGAACACCTCCCATACAATGAAAATCAACAACAATATTTTCATTATCCCATCTAATAACATCTTCACCAATCAGCGCCTCGGTTAAGGCTAACACCTCAGGTGCGGTCATAAATGATCCTGAAGCAACCAAAAAAGCAGCTATATCCATATTGGAATAACGATGGGCCGCAATATCATTAATTATTGCCGAATATTCTCCTGCACTTAAAATATTACCACCAATCTTTCTTTTAATTCCATTAATGCTGATTGGATTGGGCGCCATAGTTAAAGATATGTTTGCTCCTTCGGGAAGATTTATCTGCGCAAAAGCTTCAGAATTTAAGCCTAATTCATTTTTTGAAACAATGTTTTCATCATCTACAATTTGCAAAAAAGCATATATTGGTTTAACCCCACCATGTATTTCAACCTTAGTCAAAACGTTGATGTCATCAACTTTATAAGCATTACAATCACGATGGATATAAGCTACATTTTCATTAAAGGATTTAACAATAACATGTTTAAGATTTAACATATTCTTTCTCCAAAGATAGAGCACCAATATA
>JAZNVJ010000052.1:0-11189 GCA_045592765.1 Alphaproteobacteria bacterium
TTGACAATTTTTGCTGTCAATAAGGTATATTTGCATATCCCTCAAGAAAAAAACAATGAAATTAAACTTCCACAAAAAAATGTAGTGTTGTTTCTGAAATCAGATGCGGTTCACCCCTCTAGTTATGCCGCACCAACTCAAAAAATCGCTCTAAATGTTTTACCGAAAAATCAAAAAACAGATAAAGAAGTGACTTTTGAAGAACCTGAAATAATTTTGGCTGAAAATTTTGAAAATTATGATATTCCTATTGAAATATCACATACAATGCCTAAAATTTTTGAAGATGTACAAAATAACGAAGTGCAAAATCCAACAACTTCTTATGATGTCGCAGATATATCAACAGTACAAGTTAAAGAGGCAAAACCATTGCCTTCTGTAGCAGAATCGCAAGAAGAATATCAAGATAAAATATCTATACCCTTAGATATTCCAGCTCTGGCTAGTTCTATAACACCCCGCATAACAGAAAAAAAACAAGAGCTCGAAATAAAGTTGGCAGTATTGCCTCCTAAAGACAAGAAAAATACAACAAATAATCTGGAGCCACAACTATTGCTCCCTATAGAAAAAACAGAGCCACCTATGTTTCTCGACGATTCAGAGGTTTTTATCGGAAATACTGACAACATAAATCAAATTGCTCTTGCCAACAAAAATGTCCCTATATCAGGAATGAAAAAAGCTAACAAAACAAACCCTGAAGAAAAGATAAATGAGCCAAAATGGAAAAGCATGAGCGAACAAGAAGCATCACCATGGACAACAGCTCACGCAAGAGGATTGAGCAAAAATCAATTTGTTAATGATGCCAAAAAAGAATTTGAAACAATCAGCGACACAATATCCTCGTCTCCTAGCGACACAAATGGCATTCAAGTTGCTTCAGAAACAATACAAAACTTAATTATCCCTATACCTGAAAAAATAGTTAACAAGGAAAACCTAACCCCAAAGCTATCTTTTGATAGCAAAAATCAAAACAAGCCTGAAGAGGCTGAAGATATGGTGGCGGAACTCCCCATCACAGAATCTGAAACAAAAAATAAATTACTAGCCTCTATAGGCTCCATTTTTAGCGGAGATAAAAAAACAAAAACTGAAGAAACTGATGGTGTTATTAGCAAAGCAAAAAAGACTTTAAACAAACTTAAAAACAAAATAACACCTAGCGATATGGGTAAAATAATGCCTACAGAAATGAGATTATCATTTCAACCAGGAAGAGCCGAAATATCAGGACAAACCCTTAGGTGGATAAGAGCATTTGCCTCAAGAGCTGCGACTGACAATTCTATCGCCATAGAGATCAGAATAGATGGAACAAGCGCAACAAGTCTACAACAAAAAAGATTGAATCTTTTGTACAATATTTTAATTAGCAAAGAAGTTCCGCTCTCAAAGATAAACACCGTATTTACCCAAAGAGAGCAAAATTCGTTTATTATAAAACTTACCCCAACAACTAACAGAAAGGATACAGAAACAAAAAAAATAACCCAAGGATATTATCAGTACTGGTAATAACTAATCCGTGGCGCTTGATTATTTATTTTGAGTATGTATGATAGGTAATAAAATGACAAATTTCAAAACGAGGAATAGTAATATGAATGCAAAAAAACTGCAAAAGACCTCAATATTGGCAGCAATACTTTTGACAGGATGCCAAAGTATGAATTCGATTAATAACCCTGATGCTTATGCTGAAATCTCTGAGCAAGAAACCATTATCATGACTCCAGCCAAGCAAACAAATACGCTTAATACTACAAGCTCAAAAAATCAAGTTGCAACAATGGGTGAGAACGATGCATTTATTAACTATAGAGAAACTGCCGCTGACTATAGGGAATTTGGTGAAAGAATGCCTTATAATGAAAACATTGTGACTAGCGGAGGAGCAAGCAATATGACGGCCTCTATTCCTCCAACAATAGAGGAAGAAGTAACCGACTATGAGGAAGAAATAAACGCGGCGGTAGAAGCTGCAAATGAGCAAATTGCCGAAGAAGAAAATACTGTAGGTGATGACGCTGTTGAAGATTGGTTGGCTGAAGAAGGAAGCACCTTAAAGGGCTTGTTAACTGATTGGAGTGAGCGCTCTGGTTGGAGACTTATTTGGAACAGCAACAGAAACTACACTCTCTCAGCTGGCGCAATGTTTAGGGGAAGATTTGCCGACGTAAGCTCAGCATTAATACGAACCTTTGCAAGAGCAACCCCCGCTCCAACAGCAACATTTTATAAAGGAAACAGAGTTTTAGTGGTGGAAACTATGGAGGATGAGAATGCTTATAACTAATTGGAAAAAAATCGGCTTAGGCTTGTTTGCAGTTGTTATTGCTGCATCTTGTTCTATATCCACCGAGATGGACGCAACAATGGAAAGAGAAGTTGATGCGGCCTCTAAATTAAAAGAAGAGGCAAAAGCACCAACTACTGTTGCAAGTCAAGATTTGATAAAAGTAAAAGATGAAATTTGGTTAGGTGATTCCAGTGTTATTGAACACGAAGGAAAGCCTCTTCCTGCATATTTGGAAAGCGCAAAAGGAATTACATTGGTTAGTAATCGTCCAATAACCTTATTTGAAATTGGAGATATGATTAACCAAACTACTTCTATGGGCGTCAGGTATGCGCCTCAGCTAGAAATGGCTGCTCGTTCCGCTGCTGCGGCTAATAGACCAACTCCAACCAATATTAATGTAGATTGGACCGAACCTGATAAAATGTTGGTTTCTTATCAGGGACCTCTTAGCGGGTTGCTTGATGAAGTTGCCTCCCGCTTTGGCATATGGTGGAAGTATGATGGAAAAGAAATTAATTTTTATAAATTTATAACGAAAACTTTTGTTGTATATAGCTTACCGACCAAGCCTTCTTTAGATGTTAATGTTGGAGGAAGCCAAAGTGGCGGTGGCGGTTCTTCATCTGCAAACCTTAGAAGTTCTGCAGAAGTTGCTATTTGGGATAATCTTGAAAGAAGCGTTAAGTCAATGCTGACGGATGGCTCCCAATTGACGATGTCTCCAGCAGATGGAACTATTACTTTAACAGCCACACCAGAGGAAATTAAACGTGTAGCAAAATATATAAATGAACAAAATGCGAGATTTTCTCGTCAAGTTGCTATCAGTGTTAAGGTTTTACAAGTTTCTGTGTCTGATGTTGACAATTATGGTCTTGATTTAAGAGCCACTTTTAATGACGGAATGTCGTCTATTGGAGTTATAGGCTCACAGAACGCAACAAGTGGTGGACTGACAAACGGCTTAACTTGGGGTATATTAAAGAAAAATTGGACAGCTGATGCAGCAATTAAAGCTCTCTCTCAGCAAAATACTACAACTTTGGTAACTAGCGGTACTGTTACAACGTTAAATAATAAACCAGCCCCTATTCAAGTTACACAAAAACAAAACTATATTGCGGAAATGACTAAGACAAATAGTGGAACCGATGGTGACAATTATGATATCTCGGTTACTACAGAAGAAATTGAAACCGGATTTACCTTGGACGTATTACCAAGAATTCTTGAACACGGAAGATTGTTGGTTATGTTTAACATGGTGCTTTCGGATTTAATCGCCTTGGAAAAAGTTGAATTTGGTAATGCAGAAGAAAATCAGTATATTCAAAACCCCAAAGTTGAATCTCGAGCATTTTCACAAGAGGTGGCTTTAACTTCTGGAGAATCTTTAATTTTAACCGGATATGAAAAAGTTAATAGCACCACCTCAAAAGAGGGTACAGGATCTGCGAATAACTCTTTATTAGGTGGTTTTGCTAACGCTGAAAAAGAACGTAGCATATTGGTTATTATCTTAACACCAGTAGTGCTTGAATCACCTTTGTCGCCAGAAACAAGAATGACAATGAATTAAGTTTGCCAAAAGGAGAAACATCGTGCTTGAAGAAGCAAGGCTGTTAGATGAAGATATTGATGCGGGCTCCACTATAAAAAACTGGGGAACGTCTATTAATGTAAATGGCGAAACTTATGCGACCAGTTTGTTCTGGCAACCACTACAAAATGCCAGTGACCCGTTTCAAGAAGTGGAAGATGCATCGGCCGGCGTGCTTGATGGAGCTGACCTGTTCTGTATAAAAAACGGAAAAGCTCCGCAATTTGGTATCTGCGTATCACACGAGGGATATAATAGCGGACAAAATGTGGCGGCTGTGGCGTTAGCAACAGCACTATCTGATATAGGATCTTTTATTGCCGTATTTAAAACAAATAATGGATGGTGGTATACCTGTGTAAGAAATGATATTATTCTTTCTGATGGTGATATGTTGTTCTTAACAGAAGAAGAAGCTAAAGAACAATTTATATCTATGTTGGCGGTTCCTGATTGGGGTAAAAAGATTGCCCCTAAAGAATGGGATTTGGAAGACACAGAAGAATTTGATCTTGCAGAAATATTGCAACGCGGAGCAAAGGCAAAACTACAGAAAATTAAGGCGCTAAGAGGAACTAAATTGTTGTTAGTTATAGCCATTTCTGCAGTAGTGGGAATTTGGTTATTATCAAGTTTAGTTGATAAACTATTTCTAACTCCGACAGTAAAACCTGTGATAGTACCTATAAAACCGAAAGCTTTGCCTAAGGTAACAGCTCCAGCTCCGATTGAAGTTCCTAAGCCTTGGGAAAAAATAGCAAATCAAGAAGAAATTATGAAAAATTGCTATGAGGGAATAAAAAACCTTAGCAGTATTTTACCTCCGGGATGGCAAATTGGTGATTTGGCATGTGCAAATAACAAAGTCGCCACTAATTGGATCAGAAACACAAGTGTCGGACGTCTATCTTGGGCTAAAAAAGCCCTAGTCGAGTCAGGCTTAGACTTTGCTGGATATTCTTTTTCACCTAATGGAGAGCTACTATCAGCATCATTAAATCTGCCAATGGTTGAAGAAGCTTTATCTCCTCCAGAAAAAGCAATTACTGAATTGCAAGACGAGCTAAATGAAACCTTTCAAAGTTTGGGCTTAAGTGTTACGCTATCTATGGATGCAGTTCAGGTATCTTCTCCAGCAGTTAATGGACAACCTTCTGTGGGCAAATCTTATCAGCGTTTATTATTTTCTTTTACATCTGAACATAATCCGTTGATTTGGGCTAGTTTGTTAACAAAATATTCAGGACTTGAAATTAAAATTATAACATATTCAACAAGTAATAGAATGTGGAACTATGAGGGAGCAATCTATGTTTTATAAGATAAAAAATGTTTTGGGAGTATCTGCTTTAGCTTTAATAATAGCTAGTAACAATGTTTATGCTCAGGGAGTGGTTACTCTTTCTGAAGAAGCTATGTTTGATGATGAAGAGAAAATTGTAGCTCCAAAATTAACTACAGAAAATACTACTGAAACTGTCGATCCACTAGCAACTATATCTCCCGAGCTTACTGCAAATAAAAATGTTGCTTCTGAAAAAAAAGATGAAACAGTTGGTGTGAAAACAAAACCTATTTCTGCAAATATTGAAACAGCAATTGATGTGGAAGATAGTGATGAATTATTTACTAAAATGTCTGATTTGGAAAAACAAACAGCATTGCTAAACCTTGAATTACGTCAAGAAAAAGTAAAAAACGAAATTGAAGCAATAAAAAACCAACGTAAACAAGCTATTCAACAAGAAATTGATAAGGAAGAAGAAAAAAAACGTCAACAAAAAGAATGGGAGACAGCTCAAGAACAAAAAGTTTTGACAGAAAAACAAAAGTTACGTGAGCTTGATTTGAATTTTGAAAAAGTACGTCAGGAAAGGCTCTTAAATGCATACAAAAATGATATGCTAGCTACAAATCAAGAGTGGATAAAACATGATGCCTCTTTATACAAACAAATTGAAGACTTGAAAAAAGAAAAACAGGAAATATTGGCTAACGCTAAAGAAAAAATGCAAACTCTTACTGATAGCGTTATAAAGATTGAGACCAAAACTCAAAAAGTTTTAGGCAATTATAAAACTGAAAATCGAGATCTTAAGACTCAAATTTCAGTATTAAAAGCCAGATTAGAAGCTCAAGAAAAGGAACTTGAAAAAAGAAATCCCTTTGCAGAAGGAGCTAACTCTTCTCAAGAACAAGCTGGTGTGGAAGGAAACATTCCCGAAACAGCTCCTGAAGAAGTTGTTGTTCAAGATGTTAAGCTTGCTAATTTGTATGCAGTTATGGAAATTAGAGGTAAAAATGGAGAACTAATTGCTAAATTAATCAACCAAGATGGTATGCCTTTTTATGTAAGAAAAGGAACAAAATTGCAAAGTGGGCATGTGGTTGAAGAAATTACATCAACCTATATTAAAGCAGAAAAAGATGCTCTAGAAGACTATCTGTATTTTGCGGTTGGAGGTGTTTTACCGTTAGAACAACATCTAAATAATACTAGCGAAGAAAGTGGTGTGGCTAATACATCAGCTGCACCTAAAGGAAGATCTTTTGTTGCCAGTGACGGGGTTCCGGGTTTAGGGAATGCTATGATGGCTAGGTAAGTCCTATGGCTGAAGAAATTGAAAATATAGCGACTATAGAAGAAAGTAATAAAGCGGTACAAGGTGGGGAATCTGGTACCGCCATTTCTTCTTCTAAAAATGAAGAAGAAAAAAAACAAAATAAATCCATTGCAGATACCTATTTTTCCAATGGAAACAGATTATTAACTTTAGCGGGTTCATCATTAGTTGTTAATGATGATACTCGTCGTTTGTTGGCGCTGTTTTCCGATGGTAGATTTTTGGTTTCTGATGCCCATAAATTTGATGGAAGAGTTCTTAGCTTTGAAGTTTTGGCTCGTAAAAAAAGACTGAACATTTTAAAGCCAACTTATGTATCACAAAATGAAATCAACGCTATTTATGCGATTGGTGAACGAGCTCAAGCCGCTACAGATGCAAGCGAAGATGTTGAGCTTGATCAATTGCAAATGCAAAAAGACTTCGTCAATGTGATTGCGAGGGCTGCACAACTAAAAGTTTCTGACGTGCATGTTATTGTTGCTGATAGTACACAGATTATGTTTCGTGTAAATGGTATGATGACCACAGAAATGGAATATAATAAAGATTGGGGAGAGGCATTTGTGCGTGCCGCTTTTGCTTCAGCCGATGTGTCTGATGCGAACTATGCCCAAAATGAATTTCAAGGAGCTCAAAAACTTGGCGCAACACCGCTGAGAGGCTCAAAAGGTAAATTGATGTTACCCCATAACGTGCTTGCTATTCGTTTGCAATTTAATCCTATTGCCTTTGGCTCTCAATATCTGGTTATGCGCTTGTTGTATGCTGATGAAAACCCTGATGGATCTGGCGATTTGGCATCTTTAGGATTTGGAGAGTTTGAAGAAAGCCTGTTCTATCGTTTGCGAGCTGTTCCTACAGGTTTAAATGTAATTGCAGGACCTACTGGTTCTGGAAAATCAACAACATTGCAACGTAATATGATTAAGCTATTGCAAGAAAAAAACTATGAAATTAACTTGATTACGGTGGAAGACCCTCCCGAATATCCTATCCCTGGCGCAAGACAAATGCCTGTTACCAACGCAAATACAGAAGAAGAAAAAGATGAACAATTCACCAAAGCTCTTTCTGCTGCTCTTCGTTCCGATCCTGATGTGATGATGGTTGGTGAGGTGCGTTCTCTTTCAGCAGCACAATTAACATTTAAAGGAGCTCTTTCCGGACACGGAGTTTGGACCACTTTACATGCTAACTCTGCTCCGGCAATATTAATGCGTTTGAGAGACATGGGTGTGGAAACATTCAAGCTTTTAGATCCTGAATTGATTAAAGGTCTCATATCTCAACGTTTATTTAGAAAACTTTGTCCTCATTGTAGAGTATCGGTAAAAGAACGTATAAACGATTCATCCGTTAAACGTCTGAGGGTTGCTTTGGGGGATTTTGGAATAGAGAATTCTTTTATCAGAGGTCCAGGATGTAAATATTGTAATAACACCGGCGTTAAAGGCCGAATGAGCGTTCCAGAAATTATCTTACCTGATGCTATATTCTTAGAACTGATGATTAAAGGCGAAACAAGAAAAGCTATTGACTATTGGACAAGTGATTTAAATGGACGAACATTGAAGGAAGCAGCTATTGAGCGGATGCTCAAAGGTTTAATAGATTTGGATGAAGTAGAACGTTGGTGTGGATTGTTAGATCAACGTCCAGTATATTAGGAGAATAAAAATGGCAGAAAATCAAGTTAAATCAAGAAAGTCCAAATCAATGCAAAATGCAATGATGAAGCTTAATGTTGTGGAGCAATATTATGCAAAGATGATTATGCTTTTTTCAAATAAAGTGAGACTTAAACTGTATCGCAAAATAGCATCATTAATGCGTAACAGATTTTCTTTGATGGATGCCTTGGATATGCTGTATGATGGCGCAAGTAATGGCGGTAAAAACCCTGGAGAACCTCTTGCTATTGCTATTGCTGCATGGGGCAAGTCCTTAAACAATGGTAGAACTTTTTCTGACGCATTAAAAGGATGGGCTCCTGCTCGAGAAAGGCTTATGCTTTCTGTGGGTGATGTTTCTGACTTGGAAGGAGCTTTGCTCAACTTGATTAAAGTTACCGAAGGTTCAACTAAAATGATTCGCCCAATTATTGGTGCTGTTACATATCCGAGTTTTTTGGTTATGATGTCAGTTTTGATTATTTATGCAATTGGTGTGTATATGGTTCCACCAATGATTGATGCAGCACCAACGGTAGTATGGCGTGGCCTAGCTAAGAATTTGGTTGATTTATCTTATTGGATTAAAGAAAATTGGCTTGTTGCTTTTTCAGTTTTACCAATAACTATGGCTATAATTTACTTTACAATCGGAATCTGGACGGGAACAATTAGAGCTTATTTTGATTTTATTCCGCCTTGGTCCTTATATAAAATATTTACAGGAATTAGTTGGTTGCTTGCATTATCGGCTTTGGTAAAAGGGGGAACTCCAGTTTCTACTGCAATGCGTGCATTAAGACGAGATTCTAGTAAATATTTACAAGAGCGTATTGATAAAACTTTAATTTACATAAATAATGGTGACAACTTAGGACAAGCTCTGGCCAAAACAGGATTAAATTTTCCTGACAATGAAATTATCAGCGATCTTAAAATTTACTCAGAATTAGATAACTTTGAAGAAGCATTAGATAAATTAGCAAATGATTGGCTGGAAGAATCTGTTTATATGATTGAGGAAAAAGCTGGAATTTTGAATATGGTCGCATTGCTTTCAGTTGGTGCGGTTATCGCTTGGGCTGTTATGGGCACATTTGAAATGCAAGACCAAATAACCAGCAGTATGGGAGGATAAAATGAGCGCAAAATATATACTTCTTTGGTTTCAAAAACATGGAATTGTTGTTAGCTTGATTGCTTTGTGCTTACTTATAGTTATCTGTACATCAATTATGTTTAGTAGTAGATCAAATGAAACTCTTGTTGCAACTAAAGAGCTTGAATTATTATCGCAAAATATTCGTAAATATTATCAAAACCGCCCAGATTATTGGGGGCTTAATAGTCAAACGGTAATTGATAAACAAATTGCCCAAGAATCAATAATACGAAACAATGAATTAATCGGCGCTCTAAAAAATAAAATATTGGTCGGCAATGGGCTAAATGCCGATATTTTAATGCCCGGAGCTAGAGGTTTTGATATTATATATAAAGATTTGAGCCAAAACAATTGCATTGCTTTGGCTTCAGCAAATTTCAGCAAACATTTTTGGCTAGGAATAACAGCTGTAAGTATTGTTCAGAACAATAGGGCAGAAACCTTTTCTTGGAATGATAACACAAATAAATTGCCTATTACAAAAACTATGGCAAAAAAATATTGCCATAATAATTCCAACATAATTTGGCATTTTGAATAAATTGCTTAAAACTCTTGCTTTAATTGGCGGTCAAACATACTGCGAATTGTTGATTTTATATCTGCTTTTTCATAAATTGCACGGTATAATGCTTGAGAAATAGGCATATCAATTCCTTTTTCATCAGCAATTTTCTTTACAGCCTTTAGAGTTGCCACGCCTTCTGCTAGTTTTCCAAAATCTTCACCTTTAGCAAATTTTTCACCAAAAGTACGATTGTGACTATGTTTAGAAAATAAAGTTGCTTCATAATCACCAAGGTGAGATAAACCATAAGCGGTTTTAGCATTGCCGCCTAAAACAGCAATTAATCGCCCAACTTCCACCGGAGCTCTGGCCATAAGAGCTCCTTTAAGTCCATACCACTCTAAACCATCCAAAATTCCAGCAGCAATACCGATAACATTTTTCAGAGCAGCACCAACCTGATTACCTATCAGATCTGTACCATAATAAAAACGAATCAAATCACTTGAAAGCATTTTTATAAGTCTGTCTGTTGTTTCAGGCTCATCACTATCTATTACCGCACAAGAAGGAACACCTTTCATATAGTCCTGAACATGCCCTGGACCACCTAAAGTTGCCACATGAATGTTTTGTTTAATTTCTTCACGCATAATGCTTAGCATAGTTGCGGCTCCGGGATCTTCAAGCCCTTTCATTGCAAGCAAGAAGGTTTTTCCATTCAAATCGTAAGCTTTAAGCTCTTTACACAAACCTCTGAAATATTGACAACCGATAGAAACAATAATGGTATCATTTTGTAAAACTTGCTGCAAGTTATCGTATAATTTCATGTTGTCAGAAAGTTTAAGATAAGGGTTTTTGCGAGAATCTCTTAATTCAATAAAGTTTGGAGATGTAGGGATATCGTACATATCAACGTTATAATTACGATAATTGGCAGCATACCAGCCTAAAAAAGTACCCCAACGTCCACAACCGATAAGAGAAATATTAGTCATATTTGTAAACCCCTTTTATTTAATCAACGATAATTCTTTTTAACGTATAAACAACTGCTTTGCAATATCATATTGCAAGAGTACACTATTTTGTTGGCAAAAAACTAGATTGAGCTTTTTTTAGCTCTTTGACGAGTCACAATAGCGCCAATATGGTCAAATTCGGTAAAAGAATGATAGGCATAATCTAAACTCTTTTTATCACAATCATAAAATACCTGATTAGCAAGTAATTGGATAGCATTATCAATACGCTTAAATGCGCTATTGTAATCCGAATTAAAATTATTTTTAATTTTTTTCT
>JAZNVJ010000053.1:0-9980 GCA_045592765.1 Alphaproteobacteria bacterium
ACCTCGAACAAAGTGAGTGGTGCGAATGACAGCTCAGTACAGCCCGTGCGGCTTCGCACCGTAAGAAGGCTGAAGAATAACTTTTAGGCATAATATAAGCACCTCGAACAAAGTGAGTGGTGCGAATGACAGCTCAGTACAGCCCGTGCGGCTTCGCACCGTAAGAAGGCTGAAGAATAACTTTTAGGCACAATATAAGCACCTCGAACAAAGTGAGTGGTGCGAATGACAGCTCAGTACAGCCCGTGCGGCTTCGCACCGTACTGTGGATAAGTGGATTAAAAGCACAGTATTTGTTTTCAATTTGAAAATAATGTTTTATTATGCTTGCAGCTCAAGTATGAGCTGGGGAATATTATTTATTATAATGGGGAATAACATGTCAGAGTCTAAAGAGGCTAACCGCACCGCTATTTCTGCGGTAAATCTTCCGCAATTTATGAATGAGGCGCCAAAATCTGTAGAGATAGAGGAAAAGCCATCATGGCTAAATAATAACTTACACAAACTCATGATAGGAGTTAGTGTTGTTTGGTTTGCCATTGTTTTAATATATATAACCCAGTTTTTCGGTTGGGATAATTTATTTTTGATGATGCCGGATGAATTTGGCGGATTCTTAGCTGGTATAACTTTGCCTTTGGCAATTATTTGGGTAGTTATGGCTTATATTGATAGAGGTACATCATTTAAGCAAGAAGCCAAATTTTTGCGCGCATATATGAATCAACTAGTATACCCTGAAGATGGAGCCCCCCAGACAGCTAAGGCTATGGCAGATGCAATTCGTTCTCAAGTTGTGGAATTGCAAGAAGTAAGCAAAATGGCCACTAAGCAAACCGCCAAAATAAAAGATGAGATTAGAGAAAACATTAATGAGTTTTCTAAACTAGTTGCAACTTTAGATAATTATTCTACCAAAACTATTGTAGAGCTTAGTGATGGAGTTAAATTTCTGACTAAAAATTTTGAAAATATTACCAACAAGGCTCAACATTCAGCCGAAACATTTTCCGGATTGAATCGTGAGTTTGCCAGTGGAGCAAATGATATAGAACAAAGTTTGAATAACCTATTTACAAATTTAGCACCCAAGTTAAACGAGATAAAACATTCCGCTGAAGTTTTACAGCAAATTTCTTCGGCATCTGGTCATGATATTATCAAAGCAAATGAGATGTTACATCAATATAATGAACAAACAGTATCCAACATCAAGTTTTTGACAGATAATCTCAATGAACAAAGCCAAAATTTACGTCAATTATCTGAAAATGCGGCAACAAATTGCGGATTATTAAAGAGTACAATAGCAACAGAAGTT
Organism: Alphaproteobacteria bacterium; assembly: GCA_045592765.1. GTDB lineage: Bacteria > Pseudomonadota > Alphaproteobacteria > RF32 > CAG-239 > CAZU01. The sequence goes on from JAZNVJ010000053.1 coordinate 1,325, forward strand.
GAAGGACTAGCTTTAGTTTTAGAAGACAAGACTTCTCGGCTTGAAAATGCTATAAATACTAGCGGGATGTTGATGAAAAGTAAGGTTGAAGAACTAACTAAACACACTCAAAATAACATATCTCATATGAACGAGCAAGTAACTAAGAGTATAAATGTTTTAGATGGCAACATTGATGCTCAGATTAAGAAAATAGATAATGGCTTGAGTAAAAATGCTCATGAAATAGCCGGTTTGGTAAACAATATGGAACATCGGGCTTCGAGCATTAACAAGAAGTTAGCTGAGCACGGCAATGTTTTGGCTCAAGAAATTGATAAACTAATGGTACGTAGTAATAATTTGGAAGAAAGTATTACTATGCAAATTAACAAATTAGCTAATGTTTCTGATTTAGCTGTTTCTTCTATGCAAAAAGTAGATTCTTCATTAGCTGAAAATATTGAGAGTCTACAACTACGATCATCATCAGCCGGCAATACAATAGAAACATATATTGAGAAAATTGCCGAACAAACAACATTATTAGAACAATTGGGAACAAATATAGAGAATCAATCAAGTATAAGTTCAGAGTTATTAGACAAGCGCCATCAACAAATTAGTAATGCTATTTCTGATGCTGTAGAACAAATTCATCTTTTGAATGGAGAGCTAGATAATTCTACTAATAAGATTAATGAAAGTTCATCATTATCAATTAATTCAATAAATGCAGCCGCTAAGAATATGGGTAGCTACATAGAAAATTTGAATGAAGCAACATCCGTTGTAGTTGCTCAAAGTCAAGTTAGTGAGGCATCATTAGCTCAACAACATAAAAATATTACTTCATCTGCAGCCAAAGTTGAAGAAATCAAACTTGATCTTAAGCATCAAATTGATGATTTATCATCAGCTTCTAGCGAAATTGAAAATAGCGCATCGTTAGTGGTTAGTAAGTTAAAAGGTGCTTTAGATAATATGTTATCTTCTTGCAATGATGTTATTAGCAAGAGTAGAGCTATTAACGATAATTTAACTGAACAGGCGAATCAGTTTGATACTTCAGCAAATAGAACTTTGGCAAAAGTCACACAGTTTGAAAGCATCCTGAATAATCAAAATCAAAATCTTGAACAGCTCAGTAAAAATGTTGCTGATAATTTGTCTGATATTGGTGATGTTCTTAATCGCCAAAATAAAGAAGTTAAAGAAGCGAGTTCGTCAGCTTTAGCCGGATTCCGCAAAATTGCCGAAGATTTTGAATCTCAAAGTAAATCACTACATGAAATTTCTCGTTCTACGGCAGAGTATACTTCAAGTGTTGCCGTTGGTTTTGATGAAAAAGCAGCATTGCTCAATAGTATATTTAAGCAACAAGAAAATGAGTTTTATAGTTTTTGTGATAAAATAGCAGACAATGCTAGCAAAATGAGTGATTCGTTAAAACAACAAATAGGTATTATTGAACAAAGTGCCAATAAAGTATTTTCTCAGATGGTTATGCTTGAAGAGGATACATCTCGCCATACTGAGGCAGTTGTAAATAATAGCCATCGCTCAATTGATCGGTTGTCGGAGATTGAGGCAATGGTTGCTAATAAGAATGAAATTATTCGAGGTATGGTTGATGAAGTTTATACCAATTTAGAGAATATATCATCTAAAATCCAAGAGCACGCCAATGTATTTAATGATACAGCTCAGAAAATCAATACAGAAGGCCAAGCTGCAGCAGAGAAGATTGTTGCAAATTGTGATAAACTTCGTTATGCAGAAAATGATTTGGTTAACAACACCGCAGATGTTAACAAAGTTTTGGAAGAAAATATCAAAAATATTGATCTTTCAATGTCAAGAACTCAAGATCGTTATAAAGATATTAATAAAATGCTTGAGCATCAAACAACTATTCTTACCGATGCTGTTAATACTCTATCTACTCAGAGTAGATTATCGGAAGCCTCAATGGCACAACAATATAAATATTTGACTGATACAGTGACTAATGTTTCTCAGCGAATGAAAGAAGTTAATAGTAGTTTCCAAAGCAATACTGATAATATTTTTGAAACTTCAACTAAATTAGCTTATGAATTTGATGTTTTAGGTGATAGATTGATTAAGGTTGGAGAAGATATTAACAAAACATCTAAATCTGCGATGAAGAATATTGATCAGGTAAACATAAACTTAGTTCAAAGTAGCGAAGATTTAGCAGTCACTGTCAAAGGATCTATAGATAATATGAAATCTATTTTTGCGGAGTATGAAAAATATACCGCAGGATTTAATACCGTAACAGCAGAAACCAGTACCAGTGTTGTAGAGATTAATTCTTTAATTTCGACTCAAAGAGATAAGATGGTACAAATTTCTGATGATACCAAAAAGTTAGTTGAGTGTTTTAATACGGTACTTAATGATACATCCAATAAATTAGCTGAGCGTGCTAATTTAGCATATGATAAGGTTAAAGGTTTGGGCAAAGATCTCAAGAATTTGGGAATGCAGATGGAAGAAGCAGCTAAGGTTAGTGCGACTCATATGTTACAATCTGGAGACAAATTGCGAGCTTCTGTAGCAGAAATTGCAGCCAATGCTGAGCGAATATCTAATGATATTTTAAATTCTGGAGAGGTTTTTGTAAAACAATCTGGAGCATTAGTTGCCGCAACTGATGATACTGTTACAAAGGTTAATAATGCTATGGGTAGCTTGCTTGAAGTAAGTAAAGACTTTAATTTACAGGGTGATAAGATAGTTAAAGATGCATTTCGTTTTAATGATATTATTTCTTCGCAAATAAAAGAACTAAACGAGCAAACTCAAAAGGCAGACAGCAGTCTAAATAACCTCAGCACTATATATCAAGGTATTCAGATTGAAGGATTTCTCAAGCAAGCTAGCTCAATTATTGAAAAACTTGAGAGTTTATCCGTTGATATTAATCGCATATTTAATCCTAAAGATGAAGATGATTTATGGAAGAGATACTACAATGGTGATAGTGGGGTTTTTGTTCGTTATTTGGCAAAGAATCTCACCAAAACTCAGGTTTCATCAGTACGTAAAGCTTTTGAAGAAAATTATGATTTTCGTAATCAAGTTAATGCCTACTTGTCAGAATTTGAATTACTTATCAGCTCAGCCAAGAGTCACGAACGTTCAGGCCTGTTGTTGTCGGTAATTTCCGGTGCCGATATAGGTAAGCTTTATTACGTATTAGCCAAGATTATGGATAAGTTAGAGTAGGGGATAAATGAGTCGTTTTTATCTGAATAATTATCTCGATAATTTGCATCAACAGATATATTCGTCAGTTGATAAGATAAAACGCAATTCTCAAAAAAATAACTTTTCCATAAATGATGAAAAAGCTAAAAGTAATAATTATCATTATTCATATCGTATAGAAGGGCAATCATATCAACTTTTATCTAAGGAATTGAATTGGATGATGCATAATCAATCAATTAAGTATAATCAAGATAATACTTACATCACAACTTCATACCATCAGGCGGATAGTGTTTTGCAAGAACCAAAAGTTTTGATAGACTTTATGTTTAAGAACAATCGAGAATTTGATTTTAAGGTATAGATGCAAATATTAGATTTTAATAGTAAAGTTTTTTTAGCGCCGATGGCGGGAATCACTGATAAGCCATTAAGAAGGTTAACAGCTTCCTTTGGTGGTGGTAATATAGTATCTGAAATGGTAGCCATCAATGCACTTTCTCGTAAAAATGCCAAAACATATAAAATTGCCGATGTACGAGATGAAGATTATCCGGTGACAGTACAATTGGTAGGTAGTAATTTAGAGTTGTTTGCAGATTCGGCTAAACTAGCGGAAGAATTAGGCGCACATTCGTTAGATATTAATATGGGATGTCCGGTAAAAAAAATCATTGCCAATCAGGCCGGTTCACATCTTATGACCGATATGGATTTGGCCTCAAAAATAATCAAAACCGTAGTTAACTCTACATCACTTAAAGTAAGTGTCAAATTTCGCAAAGGTTGGGATTATAATCATATTAATGCGGTTGATTTTGCTAAGATGTGTGAAGACAGTGGAGCATCATATATAACTATTCATGGCAGAACTCGTTCAGAATTTTATTCAGGTTGTGCAGATTGGGATATTATTGCAGGCATAAAATCTGCTGTGAAAATACCTGTTGTTGGCAATGGTGATATTGATACTCCGCAAAAAGCTAAAGAAATGATAGATTATACTAAGGTTGACGGAGTTATGATTGGGCGTGCCGCATTGGGACAGCCTTGGTTAATAAGCCAAATACATAATTATTTGGAACAAGGAAGAATAGCTGAGGAAATTCCGGTTAGTGTTATCAAGTCAACCTTACTTACACATATCAGAGGTTTGGTAGATTATTATGGTGAACGACTTGCCTTAGGGCTTTCTCGTAAATATGTTTGTTGGTATTGCAAAAATATGCGTGATGCTCGAAAATTTAGGGAAACTTATGTGCATATAGATAATTTGCAAGATGCATATCGAGCAATTGATGATTATTTTGACAACAGGGAGGCATAAATGAAGATTATTGTTTGTGGAGCCGGTAGTATTGGTCAAAGTATTGTAAGTTATTTAATCAAAGGTAACAATGACATAGCAGTTATAGATCATAATCAGCGTCGTTTAGATGAGGTTTCCAAAGAATATGATATTTTACCGATTTTAGGAGAAGCATCTCATCCGGATGTATTGGAGCGAGCCGGAGCAAATAATGCAGACCTGATTTTAGCGGTAACAGATGTTGATGAAGTTAATATGATTATCTGTCAAATAGCATATACTTTGTTTAATATTCCCCGTAAAATAGCACGTATTGAACACCCTGTATTTTTAGATCCGTTATGGGGAGGAATGTACAATGATCATCATTTACCGATTGATTTAATAATTTCACCGGATATTGAAGTTGCAGAAAATATAATTAATATTTTACAATATCCTGGTTGTTCAGGTATATTGCCAGTTTTTGACGGCATAGGTTGTATTTTATCGCTAAAACTGTCAGATAATTGTCCGCTAACTAATATTCAGCTTCATCAAATTTCCAATCATACTAATGAATTAGATTTTACGGTTGTAAGTATTTTTAGGAATGGTGAATATTTTATTCCTGATGCCTATGATGATTTTGTAAGTGGGGACGAAATAAATATATTTGTACGCAAAGAAAATGTTTATAATGCAATTTCTGCTTTTTGCGCAGAAAAACCAACCAATGAACGAATAGTTATTTTTGGTGGTAATCTTGTTGCCAAATATATGGGTGAAAAATTTGAACATAATGATAGCATTATCAGTAGTAAGATAGTTGAGCAAGATCTTGATACAGCAAGAGAATTGGCAAAAAATCTTCCCTCAACGATAGTTATTCAAGGAGAGCTATTAAGCGACGTTATTCTTGATGAAGCCGATATTAGTCATGCAGATGCAGCCATATCTGTTACTGATGATGATAAAGATAATTTGTTGGTATCATTATTGGCATCTAAGCGAGGAGTTTCTTCAACCATATCTTTAGTAAATACTCCATCTTATAACAATTTGGTGTTTGACATAGGAGAGGGAGTGCTTATAGATAGACGTTCAGTAACGATGTCAAAACTGCTTAAGGAACTTCGTAAAGCTAAATTAAATGATGCTTATGCTATTAATAATGGTAATGGTGAAGTTTGGGAAGTCGTTGTTGGTGAAGATGACTTGTGTGTTGGTAAAAAAATAGGTGAACTTAATTTGCCAAAATTGAGTCGGATTTTTGTTATAAACAGAAACAATGATATGATAACTCCAGATCCAACAACATCAATTCAAGTTGGAGATAAAATTCTTTTATATGTATCATCAAATGTTATTCGTCAGGCTGAAAATATTTTTGTATAATATCTTTACTAATTAAAAAAAATAATGTTAACTAACAAAAGCAATATAAATAAAGAAGGAATAATAAATGTCACAAAATGTCCAAGAAGATTTTTTAGATAATATCCGTGATAATAAAATATCAGTTACGGTATTTTTAGTAAATGGCGTAAAATTGCAAGGCATTATTACCTGGCATGATGATAATTCATTGTTGTTACGCCGAGATGGTCATACGCAATTGATTTATAAGCATGCTATTTCTACCATTATGCCCTCAGAAGCCGTAGATATAAAAGCAGAATAAATTGTCTTTTGTTGAATTTGATGCTAATCCTATAACTAAAACAGCTGTAATATTTCCTGACATTGCAGATGTGTCTCTTAAAATTTCAGCTGAATCTCGTTTAGCTGAAGCTATTGGTTTAGCTTTAGCTATAAATCTTGATGTAGCACACCAAGAAGTAATAAAACTTCGGAGTATTAAACCGGCAACTTTAATTGGGCAAGGTGTTTTGGAACGGTTATTGCCGATTCTTAAAGAAAAAGAAATAACCTTGCTTGTGGTTGATGCATCATTAACTCCAATTCAACAACGCAATTTAGAAAAGTTTTTGCAAATAAAAGTTATTGATAGAACTGCTTTAATTTTAGAGATATTTGGTGAACGAGCCCAAACTAACGAGGGAAAATTACAAGTGGAATTAGCTCACTTGAGCTATCAACGTAGTCGTCTGGTAAGAAGCTGGACACATTTGGAGCGCCAGCGTGGTGGAGCAGGATTTTTAGGCGGTCCTGGAGAAACTCAAATAGAGCTAGATAGGCGTATTATCGATGATAAGATTTTACGCATAAAAAAAGATTTGGAAAAAGTACGTCAAACCAGAGAGATACAGCGGTTTGCCCGCAAAAGAGTTCCATATCCCATAGTGGCGCTGGTTGGGTATACTAATGCCGGTAAATCATCTCTGTTCAATCGCCTATCAGCAGGAGACGTTTTGGCTAAAGATATGCTGTTTGCCACTTTAGATACCACCTTGCGTAAATTAAACCTTCCCTCAGGACGTAAGGTAATTTTATCAGATACAGTTGGATTTATTTCTGAATTGCCTCACGAATTGGTTATGGCTTTTAGAGCTACATTAGAAGAGGTTGTAAGCGCAGATATTATAGTCCATGTCCGAGACATATCCAATCCGGACAACAAAGAGCAATGTCAAGACGTTATCAAGGTTCTCGAAAGTTTAGGTTTAGAAAATATAAAGGAAGACAAACGCTATTTGGAAATTTTAAACAAGGTTGATTTATTATCTGCAGAAGAGATTTTAAATTTACCAGAAAAAACATTGACTATTTCTGCCATAACAGGTGATGGAACACAAAAATTTTTACATGCTTTAGATGACAGATTAGCAATGGAGGATAAAATTATGGAGTTTACTATTCCAGTATCTGATGGGCAAACATTAGCGTGGTTACATTCCAATTCTGAGATTATATCATCTAGGTTAGAAAACGATAATATGATACTTAAAGTACGTATTAGTACAGTTAATATATCCAAATTGCAGAAAAAATTGGCAACAAAAAATGGTTGATTATTATAATTATATTCCGACAGAAACATATCTAAAAGATCCATTTGATGTTGCACAAAAACATCTTTTAGGAGCTTATTTATGTTCAGATATCGGCGGGGTATTTACCGCCGGTAAAATTACTGAATTAGAAGTTTATATAGGAGCTTATGATAAGGCTTGCCATGCTTACCTTAATAAAAAGACTATTCGCAATCAGGTAATGTTTGCAAGCGGTGGGCGCGCTTATGTGTTTTTTGTATATGGTATGTATCATCAGTTTAATGTAGTGGTTAGTCCGCAAGGTGAAGCTAATGCAATTTTAATCAGATCTTTAGAGCCTGTTGCAGGGTTAAATATTATGCAACAACGACGTAAAACAACTAATATAAAAAATCTTACAACTGGACCTGGTAAATTATGCCAAGCATTAGGCATAAATACTCAAGAACATAACGGATTATTGTTGCACCAATCTCCAATTTGGATAGCCAAAGGAGAAGAGATAAGGGATATTGTTGCAACCACTAGGGTTGGGATAGATTATGCTGAAGAATACAAAGATAAGCCATGGCGCTTTTACTTAAAAAACAGTCAGTTTATAAGTAAAAAATAGAATATATTTTTATTGACATTAATGGCGGATAACCATAAAAATATATAAAATAAGGAGAATAGTTATGAATAAAATTAAATTGATTTTGTTGTTTGTTGTTGCGCCGTTAATACTTATTTCTTGTGGGGAAGAAAAAAAGCAGTCCGTAAATGACTTACAAGCAAATAAGATTTATTTTTTCTATCAAGATGGTTGTCCGCATTGTCATTATGCCGATGAATATGTAAACAAAACTTATCCTGAATTAAAAATTGAAAAGGTTAATATTGCTAATCCTCGAGGTTTTGAACTTTTTGTTCAATGTGTGCGCAAATTTAAGCTTGGAGATAAGGTTGGTACGCCATTGTTTTGTATGGGAGATAACTATGTTATGGGATGGTCTCCGGCACTGCAACAAAAATTCGATAATCATCTAAAAGCATTTGTTAAATAACATCACTTATATCATTATTGACAATACTTTCATATATGTTTAATATGCTGATGATTTAATAATTTAAGAGGTAAATAATTTAATCGCAATGACACCGATATATATTTATGTAATCAATCTCGGGTTGGTTTTATTTTTAGTTT
>JAZNVJ010000054.1:0-10801 GCA_045592765.1 Alphaproteobacteria bacterium
GCTGGTGGATTAATAAGAGAGCCAAATGGATCAAAAGTAATTGCCAAAATGGTTTCTGGAGGTTTTGTTGTTGGTTTTGGCTGCAACCAATTAGGTTATTTGGATGTTGATGGACAGATAAAGAAAAACAATAAAGATACAGGGTTGAAAATTACGCCGGAAGGATATGCAGTAGATTCGTCAGGTGTTAATGTTGGTAGAGTTGTTAGATCGGGAAAAGTTTTTGATAATAAATGTAACTTATTGGGTGTTGCTGATAGCTTAGGGATTGTTAAAGATGAAAATAACAAATATATCGGTTGTGTAAATCCAGATGGCAGTGTTTTAAGCGAGCAGGGCGATTTGGTCGGAAGAGTTGGATATAGAGGTATTGCGGTAGATTATGATGGCAATGTTTTAGGGCAAATTAATGAAAATAATATTGTAATAAATTCAGCAAATTTACCTATAGGTTGTGTTGGTATTTATGGTGATGTTTTTAATCGTCGAGGAGTATATTTAGGGCGAGTACTTGAAGATTATTATGGATTTGACTTTAATGGTAAGTTGTTAGGGGCTGTAAATAATAATAATGATTCTGTACTTGATGACTTTTCATTAACTAGCTCTAATCTATTGGTTGATAATAATAACAAGATTGTAGGTGTAGCTCTTCCTTCAAACTTTAGTTTGATTGATGCCCAAAAACGAATAATAGGTAATCTTTTTTTGGATGGAAATATTTATGACCTCAATGGAGTAAAAAAAGGCACATTACGAAATAATGGCTTAGGGTTTTATAATGGTTTATTAGGAAAACCCTTACCTCAAGGGGAGGTTATAAATACTAAAGGTTCAATTGTTGGTGTCGTCACCAATGATGGACGGGTTGTTAGTCGTTATGGAGATTATATTGGAAAAATTAGCGGACAAGGTAAATATTTTAATCATAATGGAGACTATCAGGGGGCAGTAGTTGTTCGAGGAGCTGCGATAGGATATGATGGGTCTTATATTGGTTATGCCACCTCTTCTTCCGAGATAGTTAATGATAAGGGGCGTGTTGTTGGGCATAGTACCCATGATGGTATGGCAATGGACTTATCTCAAAAAATTATAGGTGAGATAATACCTGAAAATATAATGATAGATATTTGGGGGAACTATAAAGGTAATTTAAATTCATTAGGAGATATTTCTAATTTTAAAGGTGATATTATTACTGCAATTCTTCCTGGAGGTTCAACTGATAGCAATCTTAGTGTTTTGCCTCAAGGTGGAATAATAGATTTTACCGGTAATTTAATTGGAGTTATAGCTCCAGACGGTTCAGTTGTTGATAAGACTAACATACCTATAGGTCGCATTCTTTCAGATGGTAATGTGTTAAGTATTGGCGGAAATTTAATTGGTGAAATTGTTGCAGGTGATATTGCAATAGGAAATGATGATAAAGTTGTGGGTTATGTAAATTTTGATGGAACAATAACATCTTCTGATGATAATATGATAGGGCGAGTTTTATCTGGAGGATTGGTCATAAATGCTCAAAACGATGTTATTGGTAAAATTTATAAACTAGGCATAACGATTTTGGGTAATGATGGTGAATATAAAGGTAGGCTTGCTCAAGATGGAAGCGTTATAGATGTTTTTGGTAAAAATATCGGACACATAAAAAATAATGGTTCTTTTATTGATTTGGATAAAAACGTTGCAGGATATGTTTTGCAAGAAGTTGCTAAAAACCGGAGGAATTAGGTTTGGTTTTAGATGTAATGCGTAAAATTACAAAATATTTCGGAGTGGTTTCCGTATTTGTTGCGGTATTAATAAGTAATGTTTATGCTCAAGAAATTACTGCTATTAATTTTAATGGTGATATTTTAGGTAAGGTAATACCTGATGGTAAGGTTGTTGGTTTTGAGAATCAGCTGGTTGGGCATGTTACAGCTGATAGTTTGATTGTAAATTTTGATGGTAAGTTGATTGGTGGAGTTGTTCCTCAAGGCATAGCAATAGGCAATGATGCTCTTCCGATTGGTAAGGTTGGCGCTGATGGTGCTGTTCGTATGTCATCTGGACAGACAGTAGGAAGAGTTTTGCCTAATGGTTTAGTTGTAAATGATGCTTATGATATTATTGGTGGAGTTGTTTTTCCTGGATTGGTTTATTCTGATGAAGGAAAGACTGTAGGAAGAGTTACAGGTGATGGACGTTATACAAATTTACAAGGGCAGAAAATTGGAATTGTTACTCCAGATGGCTATGCATATAGAAAAGCTGAAAATGATTATATTTTAGAAGGTAAGCTTATATCATCAAAAATGGTTGTATCTCTGCAAGGAGATTTTATTGGAAGCGTAGCTCCAGGAGGCTCTGTTTCTGATTTCGATTCCAATATTATTGGCAAAATAAAAGCAAACGGATACGCATATAATGAAATAGGTAACGTTATTGGAAAGGTTGTTCGTACCGGTTATGGCTTTGATGACAATGGTATATATCTAGGTGTTATTACTTTTAATGGCGAAGTCGTTGATGGGGATAATGTTATTGGTAAAATCAGAGCAGATAATAAGATTGTTGATTCTAATAATAAAATAATAGGTTATGGGATTGATATTGGTGCTACAGCTACAGATTTTAAGGGGAGATATCTTGGAAGGATTGTGCCCGAAGGAAAGCTGTCAAGGCATCAAAATGCCGATTCTTTTATTAGAGCAAGAGGGATGATAGTTGATGCACTAGGAACCCCAATCGGTCAACTTAATTCAACAGGTCCAGTTTTTGATTATAAAGGCGAATTAAAGGGACATGCAATAAGTAATGGTTCTGTAATATCGTTAAGTGGTACATCAATTGGAAAAATGATTGGTGAAAAGGCCTTTGATTTATCTGGGCGCCAAATGGGTGCTGTTTTGCAAAACAAAGTCGTATTTTCATCAGATAACAAATTTGTAGGCGTGTCTGGTATTAATTCTGAATTAAATGAAAATAACAATAAGTTCATAATAACGCCTTTAGGTTATGTTTTTAACAATGATGGAACATTAGTCGGAAATAATTTAGGACTTGATTATTTATATAGTCCAAATGGTGGAGCAATAGCAACATTGGGGTTAGATGGTAATGTTGCAGATGTTTCGGGTAGTATTCTGGGGACGTTAGATGCTGGTGGCTACGTGTTAGGATCGCAAAACCAACTTATTGGCAAAAACATCAATGATTTATTCACGTCGGCAGAAAATGGTGGTTTTCTAGGTAGTTTAAATGCTAAAAACTTATTGATTAACACAACGTTTGATGTTGTTGCCAAAATACTTCCGGATAACTCTGTGGTTGAGGCTTCTTCAGGAGAAAATGTTTCTTATATGCCTCAAGTTGGTAGGGCATGGTCTGGAAATATTGCAACAGATTTTAGAGGATATTTTTTAGGTTATGTTGATGTTTTCGGCAAAGTAAATAATATTAATGGTGCTAATATCGGTAGAATAACAGATAGAGGAAATTTAGTTGATAATAATGGGGTTGTTCAAGGATTCTTAAGTGAGTATGGGGCTGTTATTGACAATGAGTGTTCTTTTATAGGTGTTTATACACCGCGAGGTGAAGTGCAAAATTTTCGAGGTACTTATTTAGGAAGATCTCTGGGTAATGGATTTGTTGTTAGTGATGCAGGCACCATATTAGGATACAAGGTAAAAACATCACCGATTATTGATTTTGCGGGTAAGGTTATGGGCTTCATTAAATCTGACGGAACAGTTGCCAATACCTCAAATGCCAAATTAGGTTGTGTTAGCGCAAATGGTTATTTAAAAGCATCTGATGGAAAAATATTAGGACGTAAAGTTATATATACATCTGCAATGAATTTTGATGGAGATATTATTGGTCGTAGTGTGTTAGATGGTAGTATTGTTGATAAGAAAAATCAAATTATTGCCTATCAACAACCAAATGGAAATATAAACTCAACTTCAGGTATTCCTTTAGGGATGGTTTTTGAATATAAATATGCTTTTGATATGGAGAATAGATTTTTAGGTTTAGTTTCTTTAGATGGCTCAGTTAAAGATAATAGTGGAGTAGAACTTGGTAGAGTTGATTTTGAAGGTTATGTTCAAAACAACAATAAAAAAATAGGTTACGCCTTATATGATTTATATGTTTATGATAATGATAATAATGTTATAGGGTTTATTGATAGCAAAGGTTATGTTTCTGATTTTAACAATCAAAATATTGGCAAAATAGAAAGAGGTTTTGTCATTGATAAAGATGATAATGTTGTCGGTAGAGGATTAAGGGATTATAACATTAGAGATAACACTAATTTAGTTTTAGGATATTTGCGATTTGATGGTAAAGTTGTCAATGAACAAATGATAGAGATCGGAACACTTAATAAGTCCGGTGATATATTGAATCGCAAAAAGGAGGTCATTGCAAAGGCATATCCTCTTCAATATTATAGTAAAATTTCTGCAGTTATTCAAAAACAAAAGATATATGATAAAGATGGAAATTTTTTAGGCTATGCTGATGAGAATAACAATTTAGTAGATGAAAATAGTAAAACTATCGGTAAAGTGGATGAAAATGGCAATATTATTGATGAAAGTGATGAAATTATCAAATCATCAGCTCAAGGTGAAAAAGTTTATAATAAAGATGGTGATATGATAGGTAATGTTGATGCTAATGGTGTCGTTACAGATCGTGATGGTAAAATTATAGGCAAACTTTCAGATAGTGGAAATGTTGTTGATGCTAGTGGAAATATTATAGGCGGAATAGGTATTAACTGGTATAAAAAAACTGCTCCTGCTAAAAAAGTAGAAAAATCACAAGATAATGAAAATATTTCACCAGCGTTAAAACTTCTTGAAGACAATCAATATAAACGATCTCTAGGTATAGCTTTAACACCGGATGGAGAATATTTGGGTGAAATAATGGAAGACAATACGGTTGTTGACCGAAAAGGTAAAGTTATTGGTAAGCGTATGCCAGATGGTCTGATTATTGATGATAAAGGTACTTTAATAGGTCTGGAAGAGACAGAAAATAAAATCAAAGATAAAACTAAAGCCAAAGATATTTCGGGAGGAATATTTGTGCCACCAGGTACTTTTGGCGATGGTGGAGCTTATGGTACAGGAGAGGGATCGCCAGGCAACTTAGGACCTGGTGGTGGCTATGGTCCAGGAGAAAGATATGATCCTATGCGTCAGGCTGCATTAAATGTAGCAATGCAAGAACGCCGTCAAAATATTTCTGTGGGTAAAATTAGTAGTGGAGTACGCAAAGAAGCTTTTGATGGAATGCAAAAAGATTGGTCAGAACAAGGAATTAATAAAGTTATTTCATCATGGCGAGTTAATTTAAGCGAAATGATTCTTTCTGATAAGCCAATACCGGCAGTAATTGCTCGTGCTATAGATTCTAATAATCCGGCGCCAATAACCGCATTCGTCGAAAGAAATGTTTATGCCGAAGAGGGACGTAATGTAATAATTCCAGCGGGTAGCAGATTAATTGGAACTTTAGGGGGAATGGGATCTAGTGCAGAAGCTGTTTCCGAGGCAGCAAGAGTTCAGATTAGTTGGGAAAGATTAATACGCCCTGATGGATCATTATTTGTATTTCAAGGTTTAACTGCTGATGCTCAAGGTCGAGGAGGTGCATTGGGATATGTTGATCAGCAATTATTTAAAAAATACACTTTGCCGGTACTTACAACAACACTTACCAGTGCAACATCTTATCTTATGGCTCCGGACGGTAGTTCATCAGAAGGAGAAAGTCCAAGGCAACAAGCAGCTAATGATGCGCGACAAAACTTTATCAACGAAATGAATCAAGTTTTTGATGAGATATTATCAGATAAATCAAGCATTAAGGCTTTAACTTATATTCCTGCCGGAACTAGAATTATTGTTTTTCCCAATGCTGATTTATGGCTTCGTTCATATGAGCTAGATAAAGAAGAATCTATTAATAAAATTAATAAAAAGCCTGAAGTTTTAATTGATGATAATAAGCAAAATCGTAATAGTGGTGGCGCTGCAGGGACAACAGGAGGGCGCCAATCAAGTGGTTCAGGTGACGTTGTGTATGATGCAGGAGAAGACGTAGAATCGGCGAAAAAAGGTACCGTATTAATAAATGATAACCCTAAAAAGAAAAAAACAGCAACACAGTCTTATATTGTGCCGCCTCCGCCTCCTCCATCATCCTCATCATCAATCCCAACTTCATCAGCTGCAAGCAAGGCAGAAAATAGCGAGAGTATTCCGGCATTATTTTAGGAGAATCGTATAATATGAGTTTTACAGTGTTAGAATCAGTGTTACGTCCTCTGTCTTATTGGTACAATCAAGATAATATTGAGGAAGTTGCAATAAATCGCTCAGGGCAAATATGGTTACGTCTTAGAGGTAAAAGGGCTTATCCATGGGTTATGTACAAAGATGAGAAGCTAACCAAAGAATATTTAACTGATTTGTTATATATAATAGCGAATACCTATGAATTACCATTTGATCCAGTTGAAGGTAATCCTGTAGTTTATGCAACCATTCCAGGAGAACATCGTTTTTCAGCTATTTGTGGAAGAAATGTGATGTATGACAATGATGATTTAACAGGAGGAGTAGCTTTAACTATTCGTGTACATGCAGATGATGTTTCTTTTGGATTGGACGCTTATGGATTGACACAAGGTCAAAAGCTTCAAAAAATTAATCCGTTGAAAGATATTAAAGAACCAGATGATCCATATGAGCGTTTATTACTTAGCTTAAAAAGAGGAGACCATATTTTGGTATCTGGAGCAACTGCTACAGGAAAAACTACATTTTTAAATAATTTACTTAAAATTTTAGATGTTAATAAACGTATTTTAACGATTGAAGATACCAGAGAGTTGATAGTCCCTCATCCTAATCGAGTGCACTTAACTCTTTCTCGTACGGAACAAACTAATGCTTTGACGTATGCCAAAATTATCGACTTGGTTGTTCGTTTTACACCAGATGCGATTATCGGAGGAGAGATATCTACTGGTAATGCTGGAGCTATTTGGGAATTGATGGGTTCGGGACACGACAACTGTTTGGCTACTATCCATGCTGAGAGTTCTGAGGCAGCATATCAAGCCTTTACAGACAGAATTTTACATACCTATCCAACGATAGATCGCAAAAAGACAATTGAAGAAATGCATCAAAAACTACGAGTGGTTCAGATTAATCGTGAAGGGAACTTACGTGCTGTCACCGAAGTAACATAAAAATTGGTGATTACCAATTTTTATGTTATAAAGGTGGTATATTTAGCTGAACTATTTCTCCTGGACGTATTTTAGTATTTGAATAGCGCATATTTCCTGTTTCAATAACAAAACGCTGACGTCCACTTAATTGTGATGCTAAATCATAAAAATCACGAGCGTTCATTTCTTGTCTTTGAGGATTCATAATGTACAACACACATCCTTGATTCCTCTCAGCAATTCCACATCTCGCTCTTCCTTTGGGTATTTCAGGATTAATAACAACCCCTTGCAATCCATTATTTACCGCAGACGAATTAGAGAAAAACATTTTTCCGCAAATGATGCCAATCAACAACAACACCGCTCCAATCATTAATAAAACACTCTTTGTTAAATATGGAGGCAAATTAGCATATTGAGCTTGTTCATATGATTGATTATAATCAATATAATTATCACCCATCAACTCCTCATCATTAAATTTATTATTTATTATAGGGAGTTGTGGTTCATCTAAAAATTTATCCAAATCAAAAGCTTTGTTTTCAATTGTTTTAGGGTTTTGATGCTCAGATATATTATTGCCTGTATTGTTAAATCTATTCTGATCCTGTGGGTGATTTATAGGCATTCTATTCTTAGGTCTTTTAATTTTTTTTAACATAGGACGTGGCGTCATATTTGAAGGGTTATTATCCATATGCAAAATCCTTAAAGTTTATTTAAATGTTTTGATGTTTTAAGTGTTTTTATAATTCTAGGAACCATAAATACTATAGTTTCAGATTTAGTATTTTTGTTTCCAAAAATTTGATTCGGAATTCCAATTATCAGGAAGTTTTCCCCTAGTTTACTTCTGATATCAAATTTTGTTATTTCCCCATTGGGAGTTTCTAAAGTTATTGTTGCAAAAACTTTATTTTCTTGCTCGAAAGATGCTTTGGCTAAAATAGATAGGTTTGCCGCAATAGAATTTCTAGTAGCACATTTTCCAATATCGAATCTAGAAAACCATTGATTGGGCACAATGAATTTTCCATCAGCTAACTCTTCTACTTTCGCCTGATTACGCAAAAAATTGTTTAGACTGTTTATATTTATATTATTAGATGTTGTAAGTATTCTTCCTAATACCCCACTTTTTGCGCTTTTAATTGTTCCATATTCAAACGTATCTAGCATTTTTTGCCAGTTAATCTCATTGCCGTTATTGGGAACAACATTAAAAATTTGTACATCATATGCTATTAATGTAGGGTTTTCTTCAAAATAACTGATTAAATTAAGAATACGATTCTTCAATTCATAATCAGCATCAAAAGTAATTGTATAATCATCAAAATCAGCAGTAAAACTGGTTATGCCAGAACCTCGCAAAACATCCAAAATGGCCAATAAAATAGGTTTTGATTGAGGAACATAAAGACTAAAGTTTGCTTTTCTACTAATTCTTAAGGTTTTTGTTGTTTCATTATATGTATAATAAATTTCGGCAGCTTCAGTTATAATATCAACTACTTCAGATAATTCGCCATGTAAATTATCCGCAGAAATACTGCTATAAGGGGCATCTTTTGCTACAAGCTTCATGCTGGCTTCTTTAGTTAATTTCAATAATGCTTTTTCAGCAGGCATAGTTTCAAAAGAAAATCCATTTACTTCAAATCGTGGTAATAAATCATTTTGACCATTTCTTACCAAATTAAATGCTTTAAGGTTATACGGAATTGTTGAGATTATTTGTTGAGAATTCCAATTTACAAAACATCTCAAAGGTTTTTCCAAATCTAGTTGATTTACGCTTTTAGGGGTTCTAATTTCAGGGTAAGTTGGTTTATACATTTTAACATTATATGTTTCTGCTAAATCCGCAGTTTCTTCTGAGATGTTTTTCTCAGAAATAACTTCTTCAGTTTCTGCGTTATTCACAAAACAATTGCATCCATTTAATAAAATAGCCAATGTAGTAGTGATAAATATTTTTTTAGCCAAAGTTACCATGATTAATTTGTTCCGTTATTAAGATTAGGATTTATTGAACGTTGTTGTTCTTGAGGTTGTTGTTGAGGCTGCCTTTGGGGTTGTTGAGGCAATTTTTGCGCTTGATGCTGAGTTGGTGTTTTCTGTGATGGCTGAGTTACGGTACTAGCTTGCTGTTTTATTAATTTGTTTATTACTTCATCCATTGACATTCCAGCCCCTACTGTTGGGTCATCAGATTTATCTATTTCTCCCAAAGCATCTTTCATTTTTTTGAGTTCATTTTTATCTTCTTTTATCATATCTGGAGAGGAATTATTTTTTAATTCAGTTTTAAATTCATTTAGATTCCTTTTTAAGGCGTTAAGTCCTCCAGCTATTTTACGCTCGACATATTGATATAAGTCAGGATGAGATATGATATAATCACCCGTTTCACTTATTTCTTCTAGCACATCTAAAATATATCCATAAAAAGGATATTCCTCCATTGCGATATTGCCTTTACGTACACACCGAGCTGCAATTCTAGATATTGTTCGATCGTAATAGTCTTTTAACAGCACATAGTTATCAACATACCAAGTATCACCGTTAGTGTTTTTTCCACTACTAAAAGAAATATTTTGTTCCATAAATAAAAACTCCCCAAAACATATATTCTAATTTAATTTAGCAGAAGTACTTTGTAAATTATTATTTTAATCTTATCTCGTACTATTTTAGCTTTTTTCCTCATATACATTGTTTTCATCTTCTAATTCTTCTGTAATATTTGTTTCAACACTACCTGTATTTTCTGTCTCGACATATTCCCATTCATCATCTTCAGTTATTTCAGTATTGCCGTCTGCCTCGACATACTCCCATTCATCATCTTCAGTTATTTCAGTATTGCCGTCTGCCTCAACATATTCCCATTCATCATCTTCAGTTATTTCAGTATTGCCGTCTGCCTCGACATATTCCCATTCATCATCTTCAGTTATTTCAGTATTGCTATCTGCCATGACATATTCCCATTCATCGTTTTCAGTTATTTCAGTATTGTTATCTGCCATGACATATTCCCATTCATCGTTTTCAAGATTATCTTCTGGTTTCCCTTTGAAAGAAGAGGAATCGTATGAATGTTTATGTTGTGATTCTGAGCTTATATTGTTATTCAAATTATCAGAATTATTGAAGCCCCAATCATTCGCAGTAAATGTTTCACTAAATGTTAACTGATCATCAAAATTCAATTCGTCATTCACAACAAACGAAGGTATAGTTTTTTCTTTTATTAAGGAGTTATTTTCAGTATATAAGATTGAGATGTCAGGTAATTCTTCGCCCATAGATAATTCTTCAACCACAGGTAACTCTTCGCCCACAGGTAACTCTTCGCCCACAGGTAACTCTTCAACCACAGGTAACTCTTCGTCCATAGATAATTCTTCGACCACAGGTAATTCTTCGACCACAGGTAATTCTTCGACCACAGGTAACTCTTCGTCCATAGGTAACTCTTCAACCACAGGTAACTCTTCGTCCATAGATAATTCTTCAACCACA
>JAZNVJ010000055.1:0-13323 GCA_045592765.1 Alphaproteobacteria bacterium
CGAAACCATTTTTACTTCCTTATCATTATTTAAAACAAACAATTAGGGATAAATATATCCCTTTTAGCTAAGATATTAATACACTAAAAAAAATTTTATTCAACAAATTTATCTTTATCCATAAGATTTTCAAAAAAAACATACAAAAAGGGAGAACATCAAATCGTTCTCCCTTTTTATAATTTTACCTAATGGTATCAAACCACTGCTCCACAAAAAAATATCTCTGTTCGAGCAGCCCTAAGAAGTTTTCATTCAACCAATCCTTCAACAAGCCAAGATAAATAAACAATATGTTTTTGACCCCTTGCGGACAATCCGGAGAATAGAAAAATCTTTCATAAAACACCACTTGATTAATCTTAGCACAAGCTTTGGTATAATTACTTGATTTAACTTTACCATTATAAAAGCTATCATCAATTAAGGGATAAAGCTTATCTTTTTTTATCACATTTAAAAGATAATCCAAATCCTTTTCATCTACACTAATTTCAAAAAAAAGTGCATACTGCCAAAACGGACATCCCATTTTCAGCATTGTTTCCTTATTGTAAACACCTACCATAACTATTAATAATTTTGAATTCGTTTTATTTTTATCTTGTAAAAATGTTTTTGGCAACAAAAAAGCTGCCTCTATTGAGACAGCTCTTTTCTGATTGCTTATATACAATCTTAAGCTAAGTTTACTTTACCGCCGGCTTTTTCAACTGCAGCAACAGCAGCTTTAGAAGCAGAGTTAACGGTAACATTAACCTTAGAAGTAACTGCTCCACGAGCTAACAAACGAACACCATCCAATTTCTTGCTGATAATACCGGCATTCATCAATGCATCAACATTAACATCTTCTGCATTTAATTTGCCGGCATCAATAGCCTTTTGAATTGTATCCAAGTTAACAACTGCGAATACCTTAGCAAACGGATTCTTAAAACCACGTTTCGGCAAACGACGATAGATAGGCATTTGACCACCTTCAAAACCGTTGATTGCAACACCTGAACGAGATTTTTGCCCCTTTTGACCGTGACCGGCAGTTTTACCGGAACCGCATCCCATACCACGAGCAACACGTTTACGGTCTTTTCTTGCACCTTGGTTATCTTTAATTTCGTTAAGTTTCATTTTTCTTATCCTAAATAAATAAAGCACGATTTAGAAAAATTTGATAAGGAGATGTGCTACGAAGAAATTTTTGAACGCAGTGTACATACTAGTACATAAGAGAAAAAATTTCTAGTATGACATCTCCTTTGCAAATTTATTATTCGTCGACTTTTACCAAGTGAGCCACTTTCTTAATCATACCACGAACAGATGGTGTATCTTCCAATTCAGAAGTTTTGTTCATCTTGTTCAAGCCCAAACCGATTAAGGTTGCTCTTTGAGCTTCCGGATGACCGATAGCACTCTTAACTTGAGTAACTTTTACAGTTTTTTTGCTAGCCATATCTTAAGCCTCCTCTACACTAAGTTTAGCATTAGTGTTCTCACGGCGGCTAACAATATCACCAACTTTTTTACCACGTTTAGCAGCAACCATACGAGGTGAATTGATAGCTTGCAAAGCATTAAATGTAGCCTTAATCATATTATATGGATTGTTAGAACCCAAAGATTTAGCAACCACATCTTGAACACCTAAAACTTCAAAGATAGCACGCATCGGACCACCGGAAATCACTCCGGTACCGGCAGGAGCTGTTCTCAAGAACACTTTACCTGCACCGTAGCGACCTGCGATATCGTGATGCAAGGTTCTGCCTTCACGCAAAGGAATGCGAACCATATTCTTTTTAGCTTCATTAGTAGCTTTAGTAATAGCTTCCGGAACTTCACTAGCCTTACCGGAACCGAAGCCGACGCGACCTTTTTGGTCACCAACAACTACGATAGCGGCAAAAGACATTGTGCGTCCGCCTTTAACTGTCTTAGCTACACGATTAACGTGAACCAGTTTTTCAACCAATTCTTCTTTTTTTTCTGTCTTGTTATGACGATCAGCTTGTTGTGCCATTTTCCAAACTCCTAGAATTTCAAACCAGCTTCACGAGCTGCATCAGCCAAAGCCTTAACACGACCATGATAGATATATCCGCCACGATCAAAAACTACTTCACTAACACCGGATTTGAGAGCGCGTTCAGCAACTAATTTTCCGATAAAGCTTGCAGCTTCAATGTTAGAAGACTTTTTAATATTATCACGAACTTCTTTTTCCAGAGTGGAGGCAGAAGCAACAGTGACACCTTTAGCATCGTCAATAACCTGAGCATAGACATGCATATTACTGCGAAAAACAGACAATCTCATTTTGCCGTTTGCAGCTTTTTTAAGAGCTGAGCGAACACGCCCTTTTCTCTTTTCAAACAATTCTCTTGGTGTACTCATTTAATTTTTTCCTTATTTCTTCTTGCCTTCTTTACGACGGATGTATTCGCCTTCATATTTTACACCCTTACCTTTATAAGGTTCAGGTTTTCTAAACTTACGAACTTCCGCAGCAAACTGGCCAACGAGTTGTTTATCTGCACCAGAGATGGTGATTTGAGTAGCGCTTGGGCATGCAACTTTAATGCCTGCAGGAGCTACAACCGGAACATCATGAGAAAAGCCCAAAGACAAAACAAGTTTATTGCTGCCTTCAACACGAGCTTTATAACCCACACCAACTAATTCCAAATTTTTGCTAAAACCTTCGCTTACACCTTTAACAATAACATTGATATTAGCTCTGGTAGTACCCCACAAAGCACGAGCCAACTTTGTCTCGCCTTTAGGAGCTACAACAACTGTGTTATCTTTAATTTCAACGGTTACATGATCAACGTCAAAAGATTGGCTTAATTCACCAAGCTTACCGCTTGCTTTAACCAAATTTCCTTCAAGGCTAACCTTAACACCTTCAGGGATAATAACCGGATTCTTACCAATTCTAGACATCCATTTTCTCCCTTAAAATACCTGACACAAAATTTCACCGCCAACATTAGCTTTACGAGCATCATTATCACTCATAACACCTGCAGGGGTAGAAATTATGGAAATGCCAAGACCGTTATATACTCTGGGAAGATCTTTAACAGAAGAATAAACTCTACGACCCGGAGTAGATACACGATAAATTTCTGTAATTACGGAAGTACCCTCATGATACTTCAATTTAATGCGAAGTTCATCAACGCCGGCACGTACATTATATCTTTCATAACCCAAGATATAGCCTTCTTTTTTGAGAACTTCTAAAACATTTTCACGCAAGCGAGAAGCAGGTGATACGACTTCACTCTTCTTCGCTCTTTGTGCGTTTCTAATGCGTGTGAGCATATCGCCCAAAGGATCAGACATAGACATATCTCTTATCTCCTCTACCAGCTAGATTTAACCAAACCGGGAATTTCACCAAAGCTGGCCATGTCACGCAACTCATTACGAGACAATCCGAATTTCCGGTATACACCACGAGCACGCCCTGTCAACTTGCAACGATTGCGATAACGAATCTTTGCAGAATTACGAGGCATCTCAGCCAATTTCAAAGTAGCTTGGAATCTCTCCTCTGGAGAAACTGTTTTATCCATAACTATCTTTTTGAGCTTTTCACGACGAGAAGCATATTTCTCTGCCATTTTAGCTCTTTTCAAGTTTCTGAAAACTGAACTAGTTTTTGCCATTCTGTTTTCCCCTTATTTCTTGTAAGGAAGGTTAAAGCCGGTCAGAAGAGCCTTAGCTTCTTCATCAGTCTTAGCGGTAGTGCAGATACAAACATCCAAACCACGAACATTTTCAACTTTATCGTAGTTAATTTCAGGGAAAATAATCTGCTCTTTAATACCGAAAGAGAAATTGCCGCGCCCATCAAAATTCTTTCCGGTAATACCATGAAAGTCTCTAACGCGAGGCAATGCCATATTAATCAATCTTTCCAGAAATTCATACATTCTGGTAGAGCGCAAAGTAACTTTGCAGCCAATAGGCATACCTTCTCTCAACTTAAAGGTTGCAATTGATTTACGAGCTTTGGTAACAACCGGCTTTTGTCCGGCAATCAAAGCCAATTCTTCAACTGCATTATTGAGCTTTTTCTTATCGGTAACAGCTTCGCCAACACCGATATTTAATACAATTTTAGTCAGTTTTGGAATCTCATGTGGGTTGGTGTAACCGAATTTCTCCACAAGAGATTTTTTTATGACGTCATTGTACAATGTTTCAAAATTTGCCATAAATTTTTCTCCCATTAATCGATTACTTCACCGGTTTTGCGAGCAACACGCACTTTTTTGCCATCAACGATTTTATAGCCAACTTTAGTAGCTTTTCCGTCTTTAGCCAAAGCCACATTAGAAACGTGGATTGGTGCTTCTTTAGTAATAATTCCGCCTGGAGTTGTTTGGCTTGGTTTTGTGTGACGTTTAACCAAATTAACGCCTTGAACCACAACCTTATTCTCTTTAGGCATAGCTTTTACTACTTCACCAGTTTTGCCTTTGTCATCACCTGACAAAATCACAACTTGGTCACCCTTTTTTATTCTTAATTTAGGCATTATAATACCTCCGGTGCTAATGAAATAATTTTCATAAATTTCTTGGCACGCAATTCTCTGGTAACAGGACCAAAGATACGAGTACCAATCGGCTCACCGTCTTTATTAATTAAAACGGCTGCATTTTTATCAAAACGGATAACTGATCCGTCTTTACGTTTGATATCAGAAGCTGTGCGTACAATAACAGCCTTCATAACATCACCTTTTTTAACACGACCCTTAGGAATAGCATCTTTAATAGCTACTACAATCACATCACCTACAGAAGCGTGCATTCTTTTGGAGCCGCCAAGCACCTTAATGCACTGCACCTGACGAGCGCCTGAGTTGTCGGCTACATCAAGGTTGGTTTGCATTTGAATCATTTTTCAATTCCTTTTCTTTTTTTGTTTTTAGTCAATCAACTTTCTGTTTTTTCAGATATCCGGTGGCGACTTTCACCGCCACCATCATCTTAAAATCTGTTGACAAACTAGGCGTTATCGCTGTTTTCAGACATCACAGTCCAACACTTGGTTTTAGAATACGGTACAGATTCAATGATACGTACGGTATCTCCAACTTTGTATTGGTTGTTTTCATCATGAGCAGCATATTTCTTGCTCTTTTTGATGAACTTTTTATAAACAGGGTGCATAACTTGACGTTCAACCAAAACAGTAACTGTTTTATCCTGTTTATCACTAACAACAACACCTTGAAGAATTCTTTTAGGCATATTTACTTCTCCTAACTGTTCTTCTTGCGCTCAGCGAGGAGCGTGTTGATTTTTGCCACTTCACGACGGACACTTCTTAATACAGCAGTATTTTGTAATTGTCCAGTAGATTGTTGCACTCTCAAGTTAAATTGCTCTTTTTTGCATTCAAGCAACTTAGCCTCAAGTTCATCAATACTCATCGCACGAAGATCTTTAGTTTTTACCATTTTTAAGCTCCTTGCTCTGAATTAAGTTTTTTCACAAACTTGGTCTTAATCGGCAATTTAGCAGCACCTAATGCAAATGCAGAACGAGCTGTTTCTTCATCGATTCCTTCTGCTTCAAACAAAATACGACCAGGTTTAACTCTAGCAACCCAGAACTCGACAGAGCCCTTACCTTTACCCATACGAACCTCAGCAGGTTTATCTGTTACAGGAACATCAGGAAAGATACGGATCCACAATCTACCGGCTCTCTTCATCTCACGAGTAATCGCACGACGAGCTGCTTCAATTTGACGAGCTGTAATGCGTTCCGGAGACAAAGCTTTCAAACCGAAAGATCCGAAATCCAAGCTTGATCCGCCTTTGGCCAGACCGTGAATACGACCCTTATGCTGTTTGCGGAACTTTAATCTTTTAGGACTTAACATTTCTTATTCACCTTATTTCTGTTCAGCCAGCTTTTTATCCTGAGCCATTGGATCGTGAGACATAATTTCTCCTTTATAAATCCAAACTTTAATGCCACAGGCACCATAAGTGGTGTGAGCTGTAGAGGTTGCATAATCAATGTCAGCACGCAATGTGTGCAAAGGAACACGACCTTCACGATAATGTTCGGTTCTGGCAATTTCAGCTCCGCCCAAACGACCGGAACAAGAAACCTTAATTCCTTCTGCACCCAAACGTAGAGCTGACTGCATAACGCGTTTCATTGCACGACGGAAAGCAACACGTCTTTCCAATTGTTGTGCAACGCTGTCAGCTACAAGCTGAGCATCCAATTCAGGTTTTCTAACTTCCAGAATGTTCAATTGAACTTCTGAATCTGTCATTTTTTGAATTTCTTTACGCAAAACTTCAATATCTTGACCTTTTTTACCGATTACAACACCCGGACGAGCTGAGTGAATTGTAACACGAGCCTTTTTAGCGGGGCGTTCGATAACAATTTTGCTAATACCGGCTTGAGCCAGTTTCTCATTCAAAAACTTTTTAATTTTTACATCTTCGTGGAGGTAATCAGCATATTTATCATCTGCGTACCAACGAGAGTCCCAAGTACGGTTAACTCCGAGACGAAGACTTGTAGGATTTACTTTTTGTCCCATTAGTTTACTCCCCACGCTCAGCAACAACAACTGTCATGTTAGAGAAAGGCTTCAATACACGAGCACCTCTTCCACGACCTCTTGCGTGCATACGTTTCATTACTAACCCTTTGCCCACGAAAGCCTCTTTAACAAAAAGCTTATCAATGTTCAATTGGTGATTATTTTCTGCATTAGCAATTGCAGAACGCAAAACTGCCAAAGCAACTTTTGCGATTCTCTTCTTAGAAAAGCTTAATTCAGCAATAGCTTTAGAAGCACTCAAACCACGGATTGATTCGGCAACTAAATTCAGCTTGCGAGGAGAAGTACGAATAGAGTGACAAACGGCCAAAGCTTCGTTTGCAGCAACTCTTCTTGCATCTTTAGATTTGCTCATCATTAACCTCTCTTAGCTTTTTTGTCTGCTGCGTGCCCATAGAATGTACGAGTCGGAGCAAACTCACCAAATTTGTGACCAATCATATCCTCAGTAACAAGTACCGGAATAAACTTGTGACCATTGTGCACGCCGAAAGTTAAACCAACAAATTGTGGTAACATTGTAGAACGACGAGACCAAATTTTAATCACTTCATTACGACTAGAAGCCTTAGCTGCTTCAGCTTTTTTCAGAAGATAGCCATCAACAAACGGCCCTTTCCATACGGAACGTGTCATATGCAAATCTCCTTATTTTTTCTTGTTATCATGACGGCTTCTCATAATGAACTTATCCGTCTTTTTGTTAGTACGAGTTCTATAACCCTTAGTAGGTTTACCCCAAGGAGTAACCGGATGACGACCGCCAGAAGTACGACCTTCACCACCACCATGCGGGTGATCAACTGGGTTCATAGCCACACCACGAGAAACCGGACGGTTTCCGAGCCAGCGATTACGACCAGCCTTACCAAGAGATTTATTTTGGTTATCCGGATTAGATACAGCACCAACAGTTGCCAAACACTCTTCACGAACAACACGTAGCTCACCACTAGAAAGCTTCAATTGAGCATAACCAGCATCTTTACCCACTAATTGAGCATAACAACCTGCTGAACGAACTAATTGTCCGCCTTTTCCGGCTTTAAGTTCAATATTGTGAA
Source organism: Alphaproteobacteria bacterium (assembly GCA_045592765.1). Lineage (GTDB taxonomy): Bacteria > Pseudomonadota > Alphaproteobacteria > RF32 > CAG-239 > CAZU01. The sequence goes on from JAZNVJ010000055.1 coordinate 7,683, forward strand.
TAATAGTACCGACAGGCATACTCTTCAGCGGCATAGCATTACCCGGTTTAATATCAGCTTTTGCAGAAGCAATAACTTTATCACCGGCTTTTAATCTTTGTGGAGCAAGGATATATGACTTTTCACCATCAGCATAGCTAATCAAAGCAATAAATGCTGAACGGTTTGGATCATATTCGATTCTCTCAACAGTAGCTTCTAAATCGAATTTATTACGTTTGAAGTCAATCACGCGCAATTTGCGTTTATGACCGCCACCAATTCTGCGACTGGTAACATGACCAAAGTTGTCACGACCACCGGTTTTAGTTAAACCAACAGTCAATGTCTTCTCTGGCTTACCTTTGTACAACTCGCTTCTATCAACAATAACGAGCTGACGAAGTCCAGGAGATGTGGGCTTATAATTCTTCAATGCCATTTTTAAATTCCTGTAGTAACATCAATGTTTTGACCTTCGGCCAAAGTAACAACAGCTTTTTTGAAGTCAGAACGTTGACCGACATAACCTCTAAAGCGTTTTTCTTTACCGAATTGACGAATTGTATTTACCTTGTTTACCTTAACGTTAAAAATTGCTTCAACAGCAGCCTTAACGTCATCTTTGCTGGCAGACAAAGGAACCAAAAAAGTAACCTTACCGGCTTCAGAAGAAATCATAGATTTTTCGGTAATAACCGGACGAACGAGAGTGTCGTACATTTTTGCGGTTACATTGTTTGTTTTGCTGGACTTACTCATTTCAATCTCTCTCCTAAGCAAACAACTGCATCTTTAGTCAAAACCAATTTGTCTTTTCTCAAGATGTCATAAACATTGGCACCAATAGTCGGCAAAACATCAACACCGTTGATGTTTCTGGTTGCAAGAGCAAAGTTCATATCAACTTCCTTACCATCGATGAACAAACTGTTAGAAAGTCCGCAAGCAACCAATTTATTTTGCAATTCCTTGGTTTTTGGAGCAGACAATTTAGCTTCATCAATAATAACCAAGTTACCTTCTTTAGCCTTAGCAGAAAGAGCTGTTTTCAAACCAAGTTTTCTAAACTTCTTGGTGAGCTCATGAGAATGGTCACGAACAACCGGACCAAATACGATTCCACCTTTTCTAAATTGTGTTCCTTTGCGAGAACCTTGACGAGCACGACCACCACCTTTTTGCTTAAACGGCTTAGCCGGTGTCAAAGCAACCTCTGAACGACCTTTGGTCTTATGATTACCCGTTTGAAGTTTAGCCAACTGCCAAACCACAACACGATGCAAAATATCAGAACGAACTTCTAAACCAAAAATAGATTCATCAAGTTCAATTGTTCCAACATTTTTATTATCTAAATTTAAGATGTCCTGTTTCATAATTACAAATCCTTATATCTTATGCATTATCAGCCGGAGCTTCAACATCGGCTTTAACTGCAACAGGTTCATCAGCCTTAATCAAACCGGCAGGCATTGGCAGATTAGAAGCCAAAGGTTTCTTAACAGCGTCGGTAACATAAACCCAGCTATTTTCAGAACCAGGAACAGCACCTTTAACCATAATCAAACCTTTAGTGGCATCAACAGAAACAACCTTCAAGTTCTGAACGGTAACACGCTCATCACCCATATGTCCGGCCATTTTTTTGCCTTTGAACACCTTACCAGGATCTTGTCTTTGTCCTGTAGAACCATGAGAACGGTGAGAAATAGACACACCGTGAGATGCTTCCAAACCGGCAAAATTGTGACGTTTCATAACACCGGCAAAACCTTTACCGATAGATGTTCCGCAAACATCAACAAACTGACCGGAAACAAAATGTTCTACAGATAATTTATCACCAACAGAAAGCAAGCAATCTTCAGAAACTCTGAACTCAGCTAATTTCTGTTTCGGCTCTACGTTAGCTTTGGCGAAATGACCTTTCAAAGGTTTAGAAAGATTCTTAGCCTTTACGTTACCGCAGCCCAGCTGAACGGCGGAATATCCGTCTTTCTCTTTGGTTCTGACGCTAACAACTTCAAGGCCATCTACGTGCAAAACAGTAACCGGAACGTGAGTTCCATCCATTTCAAACACGCGAGACATTCCAAGCTTTTTTGCGATTAGACCCGTACGCATTATTTTTATTTCCTTTTCTTAATTGGTTGACCTTTTATAAAAAAGCCAACATTAACATTATTACAATTTGATTTCCACATTAACGCCCGCAGCCAAATCAAGCTTCATCAAAGCATCAACTGTTTGCGGTGTGGGTTCTACGATATCAAGAAGTCTTTTGTGAGTGCGAATTTCGAACTGCTCACGAGATTTTTTATCAACGTGCGGAGATCTGTTCACAGTGAACTTCTCAATTCTTGTTGGTAGAGGAATTGGACCTCTAACATTTGCCCCTGTTCTTTTGGCAGTGTGTACAATCTCTTTAGTAGAGAGATCTAACAAACGATGATCAAAAGCCTTGAGGCGAATTCTTATATTTTGTGTATCCATCATTTTAAATACTTTTCCTATAACTAGACGACACACCTCACCACTTAGAAGCTGTCGTCTAAACGTTAAACTCTGCAGAGCCTTGTCACAACAAGGATTACATTATGTTTTATACCCCAAATAAAAACCAGAGTCGCCTCCGTTTTCACTTGTCGTGAGCGCTTTGTAACATAAAGATTCATCAAATGCAAGAGAAAAAAGTGAAAAAAATCAAAAAAAATTACCTCAATCCAAACTCTCAAAGCTCGACTCAGACTCTGATTGAGTCGCCTTAGACTTTTTGTCCAACTCGAGTCAAAACTTTTTTATAAGCAAAACCTTAAATACATATTGCAAGTTTTAAAAAATGTGATATAACTACTTTAAGTTAAATTTAATTACCGGCAAAAAACAAATGAGTAAACTTCGTAACAAAATTTTAAATATCAACAATCGTCGCACCAGTATGCGTCTTTGTGATCAAGAATGGCAAGCTTTGGATGAAACTTGTCGCCTCGAAAAAATTCACCATAACAAACTAATCTCCCAAATAGAGCAAAACAAAGCCTCTAATCTGGGACTTAGCTATGCAACCAGAGTCTTTTTGTTGCTATATTTCCGCAACTTGGCTCTTGAAAAAGATAAAGAAAAAGCACTTGAAAACAGCTTAAAACAGTTGATGTAATTACAATGTTTTTGTTTTACCAAAACTATATGACACCCCTAAAGATGCTGTTTTAGGCGCATTTTTTGGTATGTTAATTTCAGAAAAAGCTTGAACACCATTTTTCCCAACACTAAAAACAAAACCTAAATTTTCATTAGCCATACATGCATTTAATATCATTTGTACATCTCTGGATGTTGTGTATGCTATATTTGCAAAAGCGGCTATTTCATTGTTGTTTATATCATAATTCCCTCCCAGTGACACACCTAGATTTTTTGTTTTAGCAGTAACATTTCCCATCACTTTATCCGTATTACCTACTCTACCCGCAGCGGTTAACTTAAGTTGAAAATCATCATTTTTTACAATATTGCCGGAAACTTTTGCCCATAAATCAGCCTCTTTAGGATTTGGAATCACATAAAAACCCTCACCGTTATTACCTATTAACCCAAGCTCCACTAATTTATCTCCCTTACGATATTTCAAAGACAAGCGCTCCGCACCATTTCCAAATAATGCCACACCTGTATTTTCCAACCACATATTCGGAACAGGACTTCCTCCAAAAAACATAGCTCCAACTTCTGTAGCTTCTTTACCTAAAATTAGTAATAATTCACCTTTATCATCACCCAATTGTTTGCTTAACTCCACTAAACACTTATTATTTATCGTTGCCCAATTACCATTATTTAAAATAACCAATTCCGACGCAGCAAAAGACCCTTTAAATCCATTTTTTTCCACAGAAGCATTAACCGAAGGAACAAAATCATTATAGAAGAAACATCCATCTTTTTGAACATTTAATGCTGAAAAATTAGAAAAAGAAACCGTTGTCTCCGTTATAACAGAGGCTCTTTCCTTTGAATCACTGTCTTGCTTCTCTTTATTACCGGCAAACAATGCTGCATTAAACATTAAAAAAGTCGTAACCGTAGATAAAAGACGTTTGGCCTTAGCCTTAAATAAATCATCACGAGGTTTGTTGCTTATCATTGTAAACTCCTTATATTGTCTAATTATAATTATAAGGAAATATTACCATATCTTTCTCATGTTGTAAACCAATAAAAACACTACCTTGACAAAAACTTATTTCAAATCTCTTTTCCCAAAAATTATCGATTATCGATAATTTAAATGGAAACAAATTTACTTATATATGTTTTTATTTATCAGACAACCTTAATTTACTTTAAATTCTTCGTTTCGTGTGCTATAATTACCTGTATATGGAGGTTAGTATGGCTCACGTAAATTTTGTAGATTCATTTGATGAGTTTTTATCTCTCCCACAAAATAGCAAAAATATGGAATTTCAGACAGGTAAAGATGACAATCACGCTTGGAAACTGCATATTTTTCTTGATCAAACGGACAGAACTGTTTCTGATCCTATAATTAAGGATACAGTAAAATTTCTCATTGATAATGAAATTAGCTTTAAAATGGGAAACGGAGGTGACCAAGGAAAGGTTTTTACTGTATACGTTGGCGAATACGATAGAGCTCAGCATATTGCAAAACAATTAAACGAGAGATTTGGCGATAGATACAAAAAAGATTTTCCTCTTGGTTGTGCAGACACACCGGAAGACATGCCTATTTTTAATAATATAGGCATGAGATTTGAAGGTGTAAAAGATAGCTGGATTAAAGAAAATGAAGGTTCGTTTTTTTCTTACTATGGACACGCAGGAATTCCATCTATAGATCACGGAATACAATTTAATGACTCAACCGAAGAAATAAATGATTGGAAGATGTCTGCTCTTGCATGTCATATCTTTTTGGCAGAAAAGTGTGGTGCCAAATATTTGGGTCAAGATTATAAAACAAATCCTTGGGCGAATAAAGCTTTCGAATCTCTACGTGCAAAATATACACATACACAAATTCAAAGTTATGTGTCAAATGCATTAAAACTCTTAAGAGCAAGCCATCAAGAAAGATTTATTCACAATAAAAATTTGGTTTCGCCAGAACAAGGAGTTTCACTATCAATAGATGATATTATACCTCCATCAACATTCAACAATCAAATAAATAATATTACACCACCGTCACTATCCAACACCCAAATAAGTATAAGTGTAAAAAATTTGGAAGTTATGCCAAATGCCGATAATATTACTATACGCAAAAACAAAAATGGTAATGATATTTTAGAATATAAAAAAGGCGACAAAATTCTATCCAGTTGTTCTTTGAATGGAGAGGAACATTGTGTTCGATTGTATTCTGACGATGGCTCATTTACAGAATATCTAACTTCACCAAAGAATAGAACAAAAAAAATTAAAGGTGAAAAATTATATCCAATCACAAATCCGTCTTTAGAATGCAAAATAGATAATATTGTTTCATTTAGTAAGGCCATCTACGAAAAACAATTAAGAAGCAAACCTTCAAATATTCAAACAGCCCTTTCTCAAATTCGTCAAAGATGGTAGCTTAAAACTAACCTTATCCCAAGCACTATCATTAAAATTCGTTATACGAGGTTAATAG
>JAZNVJ010000056.1:0-3327 GCA_045592765.1 Alphaproteobacteria bacterium
CGATAGTTCTACTATTATATAATCTTATCAACAGGAAAATGTAATTGTTCAGAACATTAAAAAAAGGGGCTTGGTTTCCCAAGCCCCGCCCTAATCACTAATTACTAATGACTAATGACTAATGACTAATGACTAATGACTAATGACTACCTGTCTTGACTAGGCATTTGTGCTTCTGCAACCATAGCGGCCACAAAATCATCAAGATTCATAATTTCTTGTTTATCAGAACCAAGACGACGCAATGTTACGGTGCGATTTTCTTTTTCTTTTGCACCCACAACGGCAATAACCGGAATTTTGGTTACAGAATGTTCACGTACTTTGTAATTAATTTTTTCATTGCGCAAATCTGTTTTGGCATAGATACCGACAGCTCGCAATTTTGCAGCGACTTCTTCGGCATAGTCATCAAAATCACTCACAATCGGTGCTACTACAACTTGTTCCGGCGATAACCACAACGGCAATTTTCCGGCATGGTGTTCAATTAAAATACCTAAGAAACGTTCAATCGAGCCAAACAATGCTCTGTGCAACATTACCGGTTGATGTTTTTCACCATCTTCACCAATATAGCTAATATCAAAACGCTGTGGCAAGTTCATATCAACTTGGATTGTGCCGCATTGCCATTCACGTCCGATAGCATCTTTCAAAATAAACTCTAACTTAGGACCATAAAATGCACCTTCACCTTCATTAATCTCAAATTCATAGCCATGATTGGTCAAAGCATTAGCAAGAGATTTTTCGCACAAATCCCAAATTTCATCAGATCCGATTCGTTTTTCCGGTCTGGTAGAAAGATAGATTTTTACCTTATCGAAACCAAAGTCCTTATAAATATCAAAAATCAGTTTTAAGGTTGTAATACATTCTTCTTCCATTTGTTCTGGAGTACAGAAGATATGTGCATCATCTTGGGTAAATTCACGCACACGCATCAATCCCATCAAAGAACCGGATGCTTCATAACGGTTTACTTTTCCAAATTCGGCAACTCTCATCGGCAAATCACGATAAGAACGAATACCTTGTTTATAAACCAATAATCCGCCAGGGCAATTCATTGGTTTAATGCAAAACCATTTTTTATCTTCGGTTTGTCCTGAATAATTATGTGCGCCATATTTTTCCCAGTGACCGGAGGTTTCCCACAAGCATCTGTCCATTACTCGTGGAGTGCAAATTTCGGTATATCCGTTGTTTTCTTGACGTTTACGCATATATTCTATCAATTTACGATAGATTTTGTATCCTTTATCATGCCAAAATACAGCGCCCGGAGCATATTCATGTTCAAAATGGAACAAATCCATTTCACGCCCCAATTTACGGTGATCACGCTTTGCTGCTTCTTCCAACATTTGCAAATATGCATCCAAATCTTTTTTGTTTGCCCAAGCAGTAGCATAAATACGTTGCAACATTTCTTTGGTAGAATCTCCACGCCAATAAGCGCCGGCAACTTTCATTAATTTAAACGCATCGCCGATTTTTCCAGTAGAAGGTACATGAGGACCTCTGCACAAATCAGTAAAGTTTCCTTGCGTATACAAAGATATAGTTTCCGATTCAGGCAAATCTTCAATAATTTCAGCTTTATAGTTTTCCCCCATATCTTTGAAGAATTTTATAGCTTCATCACGAGGCATAACTTTGCGTGAAACTTTTTCATCACGTTTTACAATCTCATGCATCTTCTCTTCAATTTTTGCAAAATCTTCGGTTGTAAAAGGTTCTTTACGAGAAAAATCATAATAAAATCCGTTTTCAATAGCTGGACCTATTGTCACTTGAACATTTGGCCATAACTCTTTTACAGCCTCAGCCATTACATGGGAGCAAGAGTGACGAATTATGTGTAACCCTTCAGCGTCTTTAGCTGTGATGATAGTTACGGTTGCATCGGTAGTGATTGGGGTTGTTAAGTCTTGTAAAGTATCATTAACTTTAACAGCCAAAGCAGCCTTTGCTAAGCCTGCACTGATTTTGTTGGCGATATCTAATCCACAGACACCGCTTTCCATTTCCATCACACTGCCATCAGGCAATCTAATTGCAACCATTTTAATTATCCTTTTTTTCGTTGTTTTAGTTTATTTTTTTTTCTGCCGCAAGTTCACGATAGAGGGCAATAGTCTTATCACACATAATTTGTTTTGTGAAGTTTTCTTTTGCATTTTTTTGTGCAGCTTTAGCAATTTTTTGTTTTTGTTTTTCATCCAACTCCAAAGCCCAATCGAGTGCACAAGCCAAAGAATTAGCATTATTGCTTTCAAATAGTTTTCCCGTAACTCCGTCAGTTATAGTATCAAGCGAACCTCCGATATTAGAAGCTACCACGATTTTGCCCATAGCTTGTCCTTCAACAGATATTCTTCCAAAAGCTTCAGGTTCAATAGCAGTTGATAATACCACAGTAGAAACCTGCATTAATGCTTGTGGATCTAAAACTTTACCATAAAATCCGACTCGATTCTTAATGCGATATTTTTCTGCTAAATTTTTAATTTCATCAACATAATTTACTCTACCTTGCTCATCACCGGCAATAATACAGTAGTAATTTTTATTTCTCATTTTGGACAAGGCTTCTACTAACAAGTGTTGTCCTTTCCATCTTGTTATTCTACCGATAAGAGTAATTACAGGCTTGTCTTCAGGTATATTATATTCTTTGGTGGTTTTTATGATTCTCTCTTGAGAAACCAACTCTGGACTAAATTTTTCCACATCAACACATCTATGTACCAATCGTAATTTGCTTTCATCAGTTTTATAATTTTTCAATACATGATTTTTGATATGGGTTGATATTACGATAACTCTTTCACCCAAAGTCATTATTTTATTATAAACTTTTTTGATTCCGCCAAAACCTAATCCATAAGTGCCATGAAAAGTAGTCATATAATGCACACCGGCTTTTTTAGCGGCCCAATACGCACTCCAAGCAGGAGCTCTTGATCTGGCATGAACAATATTTATTTTATTTTTCTTGATAAATTCAGCCAAAGCAGAGGCATTTTTGCGCATTTTGAAAATATTTTTAGTTTTAAGCGGAAGAGTTAGATGTTTTACTTCCATTTTGTTAAGTTCTGCAGTTAAACGTCCTCCCTGCGATGCCACAAAATTTTTAATTCCTTGTTTTTGCAGTTCAGATGCAATTTCAATAGTTCCAAGCTCAACTCCCCCCATTTCTAACTCGGGCAATACTTGCAACACTACAGGTTCTTTATTTTTTGCTTTAGCCATTTGCGATTCCTTTTTCGTTTATTATCGCAAACAACATAATATATTTTTTTCTATCATCCAAGCAAA
>JAZNVJ010000057.1:0-5472 GCA_045592765.1 Alphaproteobacteria bacterium
TGCATGCTAAAGCTTATCTTTTGCTTGTTGTGGCTCATTGTAATTCAAGCAAATTTTCTCTAAATTGCATATATTAAGCTAAAATATATATTTGGAGGTAATCAATGAGCAAACTTAGAGATGACTTATACCAAAGAATGAACGGTTTTAAACCGGTTAAAAATCATAAAAATGAATGGTATTACAACGATCCTCGTTATGAAGATGATGATCCCAGAAGCAAAATAATGGTTGCTAATGAAAATTCGCCTAATCCTAAGATTGATGAGATTTTGAAAGATGACATAGATAACAATCCCGAGGATTACTACATTTGGCGCACTCAAGGGGATGATAAAGTTCGAAGCTCGCACGCAGAACGAGATGGAGAAATATTTAATTATAACGTTCCACCGGAAGGCGGTAATCCTGGTGAAGACTATAATTGCCGATGTTGGGCAGAGCCGTATAAGCCAAAAAAATCATCCCAATCCGATGTCGCCAAAGTAAATCTTTCCGGCCTCCCGCAATATGAAGGAAATGATGTAAGAAATATTTTTACAGACGCAACTAATGATTACGCACATCGCCATGTTAAATTTCGTTCTATTGAAGAAGAAAAGTTATTAAAAAGAATTGGAAAACAAATAATAGGTCGAGAAAATTCTTTAAATTATGCGTATATAGATAGTTCAGGTTATATAACAACTGGCAATGGTGCACTAATTGATGATTGGAACGATTTTAAGAAAGTACATTGGATTTATAATGGCAGACCAGCTACAAAAACAGAAATGCGAGCAGAGTTTGAAATGCTTCAAAAAATTAAAGCCAATATTATTGCCGAAGCAAAAATTCAAGCTATTGCAAACAATATACCTTATTCTAATCCGTTTCAAAAGATTACCGCAAATTATTATAAAGATAAATCTATTTTAAGAATAACCAAGGACGAAGCTGACTATCTGATGTATTCGCATTTACAAAAAGATTACGATAATCTCAAACGATACTTACCGGAAATAGATAATGCTCCTCAAGCTGCTCAAGATGTCGCTTTTGATATCCAGTATAATCCCGGTATCACATCAACAACCTGGACTAATTTTAAAAATTATTTTAATAATAAAAATATAAACGAACTCGCCAAACAAGTTCATAGAATTGGCATTTCAGAAAACAGAAATAATGAAATGAGGGATAAAATATTATCTATAAAAAAATGGTAATCACTGTTTTATTGTTAAATATTCTAAACTATAAGGTTCTTGTTCGTTTAGCTCAAATGATTGTTTTTCAATAAGACCTCTGTCATTAACTTGATATACAATTACTTCGTGCGAGCACATAATTTTATTCCTATTTAATATATCCGGATGGCATACATTGCAAAAATATTTTATGTAATTATGTTGGTTTTCTAACAACTTACAATCATGTTTTTCAATGTATGCATCTGGAGATGAAAAATCATCAGGAGATTCTGTTATGCTATTTGGAGTAAGTATTGTATTCCAAGAAGTTCTTCCATAAGCTAATAAAGGTTGATTGAAAATCGGATTTTCAAATTCTTTATCGTAACCGGTTACCGAAGTACATGCTGTTATAAAACATAAAAAAATAAAGACTATTTTTTTCATCATTCCCAACCTTTCAAATATATCAGTTTAGAAATTCATCTGTTCCAATATATAAAATGTATTTACTTTTGTTAAGTTCATAATATAATGAAACAAAATTAAATTATTGTAACAACTAATTTTTATGCATATGAGAACTATAACAACAATTACAACCGCTAAAGACATTCTGGCTTTGGTTAATTTTATTTGTAAACAACATATAGACAAAGAATATAAACTTGGAGATGAATCAGAAGTCAGGTTAGAATATTCTTTTCCGGATGTTGCTCCTAAATGGTCCGTTCCGATAACAATATCTGGCAAAGAAGATATAAAGTATTTCGTGTTTGACCATGAATTTTGCTCCTTAGCTGTTGTGCGCCAATATCCGCATCATTGTTTGGCAGATTCTGCAAAACTAGCCGATGTGGGAGCGTGGAATTCGTATTTCCATCATTGGAACATCAACAATAACATGGTAGAAACGATATTTACCTGTATTCGTAGCGTAGATCCGATTTGTCTTCCGGATTATTGGATTGATCGTTGCTATAATGAACATCAAAGTTCTTGTCCGGTTCTTTTTTTGACTCCGGAAGATATCATAAAAGGTTTTCCTTTTAGAGATTTTATCAAAGATGTGAAGAAGATTGAGCTGAAAGTAACAAACTATAATGAACCGCTATGGCTTTTAACTGAAAACTCCGGTGAAAATCATATTATCTATCCATGTGCTTTGCATCGATTTTACGATAAACCGAATTTCACTCATAATTTTGTTGGAGAATTAAGAAACCCGCAAAAAAATGAAGAATTTTTGGTTTGGCATTATACTGGAGGATATATTATTTATCCGGTAATTGCCTTTAAGGTTAAAAACGAGCAAGAGCTTTCTGTCCTGCGCTTTAGTGAGATGAAGTTAAACAAAAAGGATGCTTTTTAGCATCCTTTTTTACTAAAATCTAAATAACAATCACTTAAATCTTGCTTTTTAAGTTCGCAATCAAAGCATTAATTCCACCAGGATTATTTTTGATAAATGCGGTGTATTCATTGCGAGCAGTAATTGCAAGACTTACATTTTCAATCACAATATCAACGATATGATATTCGCCATTTTTTTCTCTAACTCGCCACAATACTTTTGCCGGCTCGCCCTGATCCATCGGAACTTCGGAATTAACAAACACTTGTCCTTTAGAGTTTGACGGAGAAGTACCTTTAAATACAAATTTCTTGCCTTTAAACTCGTCAAAACGTTTAGACCAAGTACTTACATTCAATTGACGATATACGGCAATAAACTCTTTACGTTGTTCAGGAGTTGCTGTACGCCAGTTGCGTCCCAATACAAATTGTCCGATAAAATCCAAATCAAACGCTTTGTTAAAAAGTTGAGTAAAGCGTTTATCTTTTTCTGCTTGCGGAACATTGGCATTAATAATATCTTCGATTCCCTCTTTGGTAACATCCTTAACGAAAGCTTCGGCTTTTTCGGCATTAACGTCAGCCGATGCCGCTCCGGCAAACAAAGTTAAAGCGGCTAAAACAGATGTGAAAAGTTTTTTCATTTATTTAGTCTCCATAAAAAGTTTATTCGTCCATATCTTCAAAGTCAAAGTCATAAGATTGTACTTCTTCTTCAGAGGCAAATCTGCATCTGTATTGCTTTTGATTTTGCAGATAAGCTGAGCGCACTGTCGAGTAGAAGTCAACTGAGTTGCGTTTTAGGTCATTATATAAATCCATATACGATTCTGCTTTTGCTGTATATTTAATAGCCTCAAAAGGATAGGTTATTTTATCTTTAATGTTTGCATCATGATATGTTGCCCAATATACCGGATCAGCAACAGAATCAACAATTGTACCTGTCAAACTACGTGGAGAACTTGCGCCGATAAAAGGCACTACCAAATAAGGACCTTGAGCCACACACCAAGAGGTTAGGGTTTGATTGAAGTTTGTTTTTTGCGATTCCATTTTCCACCCTGGAGCAACATCAAACAAACCACCCAAGCCCATAGTTGTGTTAACCAAAAATCTTCCGATGTTTTGTGCTGATTTTACAAACTCAAGCTGTAACAGATGATTAACCGCATTAACAGGTTCTTGGACATTGTTTATAAAGTTGTTTACACTTTCTCTAACAGAAGGTGTCGTAATGTTTCTATAGCCTCTGGCAATAGGAAACATTACATATTCATAAAACCCTTCATTAAATGCAAAAACTTTACGATTAAAATTTTCATAAGGGTCAGCTTCCGCATCGGTTTTATAAGTTGTTCCGGCGGTTGCGCAAGCTGAAAGCCACACTGACATTGATAAAATCAGAAATTTTTTTATAGGAAATACCGACACGATACAATCATCCTTTAATTTTTCATTAAACATTAAAAATATAGCATAAATTTAATTGAAAGCAAGATTTATCTAAAAAATAAGTTTGTTACAATGCAGAAATCTTTTGTGTTTTGCATTGTGATTAAATTTTTTTATAATGCCCTACAGTTGAAATTTTGATTAAAGGAAAATGTAACTATGACAAATAAACCATCAAAACCAATTATGTTGTTTGATTGCAAAACTTCACAAAATGTTATTGGTAAAGAAAAGTTTTTGAATGCATTTGAAGCTATCTTGAATCATGGGGCATATTGCCAAGGTCCGGAAACAAGAGAGTTGGATGAAAAATTAGCTTCATATTCCGGCACCAAATATTGTGCAACTTGTGGTTCCGGTACAGATGCTCTTACTTTGGCTTTGATGGCATGGGGTGTAAAACCAGGTGATGCTGTGTTTGTATCTTCATTTACATTTGTTGCTTCAGCAGAAGCTCCGGTTTTACTGGGTGCAACTCCGATATTTATTGATTCTGATCCTAATACTTTCAATATGGATCCTAAAGATTTACAACGAGCCATTGATGAAGTTAAAAAAGAGGGCAAATTAAATCTTAAAGCGGTTATTGCTGTAGATATTTTCGGTTCTCCTTGTGATTATGATGCAATTATTAAGATTGCGCATGATAACGGAATGAAAGTATTGTCCGATTCTTGTCAGTCTTATGGTTCGGTTTATAAGGGCAAAAAAGCCGGTTCTATTGCAGATATGAGCGCAACCTCATTTTATCCGACCAAACCATTAGGTTGTTATGGTGATGGTGGTGCTGTATTCACCAACTCAAATGAAGAAAACGAATTAGTAAAATCTTGCCGTGTTCATGGTATGAGTCCTGAAGATCATTATGATAATGTTCGTTTAGGTATGACCGGACGTTTGAATTCTTTCCAAGGCGCAGTTTTATTGCAAAAATTGACTGTATTTGATAATGAGTTAAAAGATCGCGCCCGTGTTGCTTCTCGATATGACAATGAGTTAGACAGTTATTTTGGCAAACAACAAATTTTGCCTGATTGTCAATCAGCATATGCTTTGTATACCATTTATTGTGAAGACAGAGATGAATTGATGTCTTATTTGAAAGAAAATGGTATTCCTTGCGGTGCATATTATCCTCGTCCGGTTAATACTCAAACCGCTTATGCAAAATGGAATACACGTTCTCTTCCGGTATGTGAAAAGTTATCAAAGACAGTTCTTTCTATTCCAATGACTCCATATTTGGATAATGAAGATTTGGATTATGTGATTAATACCATGAATGAGTTTGCTTCCAAAAAAGCAAAAAAAGCCGCCTAATTCAGGCCAGCTTTTACTATAAAAACAAAACGGCTCCGGTGCTATGCGCTCGAGCTGTTTTGTTTTCGATAAAAAAATTAATCACAATGCAATTTTTAGCTTGCTATCTTAAAAATAATAATATATAAGACATTTCAGATTGATGCTCGGGTAGCTCAGTTGGTAGAGC
>JAZNVJ010000058.1:0-1551 GCA_045592765.1 Alphaproteobacteria bacterium
TTTTCGTAGCATACGCCCAAAAGCCGTCTAAATCTTTTTTATTGATAAGTGTTTTACCGTCTTTTTCAATGCGAACGCCATTGTTGATTTTATCTGCAAAGGGTTGACTGGCATTTTCTTCTAAATATGGCACGGTTTCTCGAAGTAGTATAGCGCTTCTGATAATTTCAACCGGAGTTAAAGGTTGCACTAAAATAGCTTCTGTTGGCTTTAGCGCCAAGTTTTGTAATGCAGATAGTGTTTTTATAAGATTTTCATCTTCTTCACTAAATCCTTTTTCCGCCTCTTCCAGATTCTTTTTTAATTTGTCTAGCCGTCTTTCCATTAAAGATAGGCGCTCTTCAGTATTTTGAATTTTTTTTGCAGCATTTATCATATCTCTATTAACAGCAGATAATTCTAAAATAATTTGTGTCTCTTGAGCTTGAAGCTTTTTATGTTCAATACTCTGTTGTTGAACCTTTTGTTCCATTTTAACTAAGTCAGATGATGTTATAGCTTCAGCCCTAACCGCAATATTTGTTAAAGGAATTATTGCGATTGAGGTTGATTTTATAATAGTTCGAAAGTTCATCTGATTACTTTACTAATAAAGAACGTCCGGTCATTTCTGCGGGTTGTTTAATATTAAGCAGTTCTAATATTGTCGGAGCTATATCTGCCAAGCATCCGTCTTTAAGAGCCTTTATTCCGCTTTTGTTGTTAACTAAAATAGCGGGAACTTTACCTACAGTATGGGCGGTATATGGTTGTCCGGTAGTTTCATCAACCATTTTTTCAGCGTTTCCATGATCAGCAGTAACAATCATAACACCACCGACATTTTTAATTGCAGTTTCGACTTTGCCCAGACAATCATCAACAGCTGCAACCGCTTTTAATGCCGCTTCCATAATACCGGTATGTCCAACCATATCTCCGTTTGCATAATTGCAAATAATAACATCAAATTTTTTCGATTCTATGGCTTCTACTAATTTTTCTGTTACTTCATATACACTCATTTCAGGTTTAAGGTCATAGGTTGCAACTTTAGGGCTGGCTATAAGAATACGCTCTTCTCCGGCAAATTCTTTTTCTTCTCCGCCATTAAAGAAGAATGTAACATGAGCATATTTTTCTGTTTCAGCGATTCGTAATTGAGTTAAGCCATGGTTTGCAACCACTTCTCCTAAAATATTAGTTAAAGCTTCCGGAGGAAACATCGTATTCATAAAACGATTGTGGTCAACCGAATATTCTGTCATACCGATATGATCAGAAAAATTGATAATTTTTTTACGATTAAAACCAATGAATTTAGGGTCAGCCAGAGCATATAATATTTCACGAGCTCTATCTGCACGAAAGTTTGCCATTAAAATAGCATCACCATCTTTCATTCCACTATAATCGCCAATAACTGCAGGCACAACAAATTCGTCAGTAACTTTATTTGCATAAGATTCTTTAATCGCTTCATTGGCAGATGAATAATGTTTTCCTTCCGCTAAAACCATATTATTATAAGCTAATTCAACTCTATCCCAACGTTTATCTCTATCCATAGCA
>JAZNVJ010000059.1:0-8187 GCA_045592765.1 Alphaproteobacteria bacterium
CGGAGCAACTCAACAAATGGAAAGATTATCAAAAAGCGCATATGGTGTTTTTTGATAAGAACTACAATTTATGGCAGATATATAAGTATCATGGGGTTCATTTAAGAAGGCCGGTAAATCCAGTCTTTAAAAATGATACTCTGGCATATTTCTGCTTTGATGCCAAGTACAAGGAACAGCCTAACGGATGTTTTAAATTCGCTCACATGGCGCATTTAGTCATCAATATTAAAACCGGCAATGTGATCAAATTTGTAGAAGATTTTGAAAGAGAAAGCTTTTTCTATTTCAATCTCAAAGGCGGTTCATTCCTTTATGATGATGGCAAGAGATACACCATGTATTCCTTCGACGGAAAAAAATATCTTGTTTCTTACAAGTTTAGTTTCCCTATCGGATGGAAAAAAGTACTCAATACTGAAAGAAAAACCATGTATACTCTTTTTGCCACTAGAGACTTTTGCTCGGAAGTGTTGCATCCGAACACTAATCCGGAGCACAAAAAACTGCTTGATAAATATCTTCAAGCTAAAGGTAAATTACTTTAACAAAAAAGGAAACCATTTAGGTTTCCTTTTTTGCTTTTAATTACCAGATATATCCAAGAAGAAAAATTCATAAATTTTAGCCAGTACAATATTAAAATAAACTATCAATAATGATATTGGGATCAAAGCAACATAAATATTTCCGCCTATCAACAAAATACCTTTATATATCCCACCAACAACCAAATCTACCAATACTGCCAATAACAAAAATTCCCAATAATTACCTTTAGTCCTTTCCCATGCCAAACGTATTGATCCGCTACGCCTTAATAATGCAGCAATCCAAGCTAACATAGGGCGATACATAATCAATGGAGAAAATAAAACAACCACCAAATTAACTATCAAATCCATGATATTACTCTCATGAATAGCAATATGCAAAAAACGAGAATACGGAAGCACAAATTCTTTTGGCAAGTTAGGAATAAATAAAACTGCAATTGGCAATAATAAAAACAAGCTAACTACCAATACTGAAAGCACTACAATTTTAGTTGAAGGAATCATAGAATAAAATAATGACTGAAAATCAAAATACGGTTTTCGATTAAAATAATACCGAAATAATCCTCCCCACAGTACATATATAATCATTAACAATGGCCAAATAAAAAATGTCTTCCAACTATAAGCAGACATAACACAAAGTAAATAATTTATTCCCACAAACCCTAATGAAACTTTAGGGTTTGTGTTACAAAAATTAAAAGCTTCTGCCAAAACTTTTCTTACAGACAATTTTTTATTTATTTCCTCTATCATAATTCACCTCTATTGCACTGAATTATCTAACGGATTAAATCTAAGCTGCATTGTTTTCCACATATCATATTTTTCGGCATATTTATCTGCCAAAATTGAATATGGAGCACAAATATGTACTGCCCTTACCGCACTATCTGCAACAGAGCGAAAATGACTATCGGAATTATAACGAGCCGTATCCAAAATCTCCACTTTGCGAACTGTTCCGTTTTGATTAAGCTCTGCTTTAATTTCCACAATCATATCCTCAATCCCCATTGCTCCAGGGTCAAGATTCCAACAAGCACGCAATCGACCGGCAATTGCATCAATTTCTGAGATAGAAAGCTCACTAAAATATGAACCTCCGATACCACCTTCTATCCCCATATTATTTACTTCTGTTCCTTCTTTAATGGTTGCAAGAGTATTTTTAGGGCCTTCTGCTTTTTCTAAAGCATCTACCGAAGCAAGTAAACTTTTTAACGGATTTGCTAATTCCGGTTTTTTATCTTCTTTTTTAGGCTCAACCTTTTTAGCATCTTCTTTTTTTGGCAGAGGTTGTGGTTTTGCTTTTTCTTCTTTTTTCTTTTCTACTTTAGGAGTTGGCTTTTTGGGCTGAGGTGGCACCAAATGATCTTTTTTTGGTGCTTTAATTTGTGGCTCAGATGTTTTTTCTTTTTTCACCTCTGTTTTTTTAGGTTCTTCAGATTTAGACTCAGATTTAGTTTTTTCCTTAGTATATTTCTTTTCTATTTTTCGCTTAATTTGAGTTGCTTCTTTATTTTCTTCCCCCATTTTTGCTTTTGGCGGCAAATTAGTCATTTCTGATATTTTAACATCCTTCAAATCAACAATTATCGGCACTTGACCGACTGTCGGTTTGTTCCAAAAAAACAATGGCAAATCTATCACGCAGAGAACAAACACTACCACGTGAAGTGCGATTGATTTTTTGAGCGGAGTATTCAACATCAGCTATTTCTTCTTCCTTTGGCTTAAAGGTTTAGGTTCAGTCTTTAACCCGACTTTTTCAAAACCGGCTTCTTTCAATATAGCCATCAATCCGATAACCCGTCCATATTCGGCACCGGTATCTCCTGATATAGTTACGCTAAGTTCACTGTTCGCTTGGCGCATGGCATTTAATTTTTCAACTATCTTATCTGCCGGAATTTCAACCTCACCGATATAATAATATCCTTCCTTATCAACACTGATATTAATTGAAGTTTCTTCGCTTTCCATTGCTTTTCCGCCAACTTTAGGCAAATCCAGAGCAATACCGGATGTCATAAGGGGGGCTGCCACCATAAACACCACCAACAACACCATCATCACATCCATCAAATTAGTGATATTAACCTCTGCATTACGTTGATATCTTTGTGACTGGCGACGATTTGCTGTTTTCAAAAACATTTTTATTCTCCGGCCATATCAGCTTTAATTGCGGTATCATCAATTTCACGAGATAAAATACTCGAAAATTCGGCCATAAAATTCTCTAATTTTTTGGCATATCTATCAATATCGGAAGAAATTTTGTTATATGCTACTACTGCCGGAATTGCCGCAATCAAACCAAATGCGGTAGTAAACAAAGCCTCAGCAATACCCGGAGCCATAGCGGCCAAAGAGTTACTTTGGGTTGAGGCAATAGCATTGAAACTATTGATAATGCCCCAAACCGTACCAAACAATCCAACCAACGGAGCAACCGAACCGGTAGATGCCAAAAATCCCATTCTGGTATCCATTGCATCTAAATCCTTATCCATTGAAACCGTCATTGCTTTTTCAATACGCTGTTGCAATGAAACTCCTCTCAAACCTCTATCGGTTTTAGATTTTAGAATATTGGTACGTTTCCACTCCCGCATTGCTGCCACAAACATTGCAGCCATCGGATCATTGGGGTGATTTCCGATTGTTTCATACAATCTGTCCAAAGAACCGCCGGACCAAAAACGCTCCTCAAATCTAGAAGAACGAGCCTTAACTTGGCGCAATGTTCCCCATTTTTCAAAAATAATCGCCCAAGACCAAACTGATGCGGCAATCAAACCTATCATTACTACCTTAGTAACCATATCTGATGCCCACACCAAATCCCACATTGACATTTGATTAGCAACTTCTTTGATAACTTCTGTTTCCATTTTTCACCTTATTTTATGTATACAATTATGCCATTTTGCACGCAATGTAGCACACAAAGTTAAAGATTCAATTAATATCAAAGTTTTTCAACATACTAATCTGCTTTTGGCAACCCACATCAATTATTGATTGACAAAGTACCCGAAAAATAGTATTCTAATCTTACATAACTTCTATGGAGGATAGCAATGACAAACGAACAGAAACAATTAAGAAATATAAAAAAAATAAACAAACAATTAGCTAAATATGGCTTTACTCTGATACAAGATACAAGCTATAATTCAGATGCATCAACTTTTGTTATCGCATATAAAGAATCATTAAAACGCAAAAACCCCATTATTCTTTCAAGGAACGGAATTAAAGCTGATGAATTAACCTTGTGTACTCCTGAAAATAAGCTAACATCAGAAAATGATTTTACAAAAAAACTAAACAAAGAATTGCCTATTTCTTATAAACCGGAAGAAATCAAAGGAATTTGCTCTCAACTTTGTCACGATGATCAAATAAGTCAAATTACAAATAACATTAATTATCTTATTTCTTCTAACAATGATGGAAAATATTTAGGAAAACTTATAAAACAACAATTAAAAAGCGGAGAATTACAACACTCCGATCCATTTGCTGTTAATGGCTATGGGAAAGGACTTTCTGTTGAGCGTTTCTTTGATAAAATTTTCACTAAAAATTGGCAAGATTCTCAAGTTTATCGCGCTAATTTTTATAACGACTATTTGAAAAAAATACATGAATTGCAGAAAACTTTAAATAATGGTGAAAAAGAAAAAATAATAGAATCAATTGATAAAAATTCTTCTGTTTCAAACAGAGAATTGAAAATTTTTAATAATCAAAATGTATCGACTAAATTTGTTGCTGATATCATAAACTTAGCTCGCAAAGAAGCATCTTTAGAAGAATTTAGAAGTTTTGCTCAACTACGAAAAAATATTGATGAAAATCGTCTAGCAATGCAAAATACTCACGATGGACAAATATATTCACCAATACAACATCTTGAAGAAAGAATAGATGCTATGCGCAAAGGTGAAGAAATTGCAAATCATGAACACGTAGAAACTACAGACATATATGGACGCACAAGCAAAACACAAATGTCAAAAAAACAAAAACAAGCTATTAATAAAAAATCAAGGTAAGAAAATCTAAAGTTTTATAATTAATTACTTATCTTGCTTAATTTCCAACTTACTTTTATAGGTAATAAAAGCAAAATACATACTTGGCACTATTAATAAAGTCCCGATAAGAAATACTGTTTGCATACCAACAACTTCTGAAAGGGGCTTTATTAATATTAAAGTTCCCCCTCTAAAAAGAGAAGCTAATAAACCTCTAACAGACAAAACTGTTGATCGCTTTTCAGCCGATATTCTATGATTTATTAAAACAGAGCTGGCAACTCCACTCAAATCTCTGTTTCCACTCAAAAAAGCAACTAAAGGCAATAAAACATACACTATACTATTTTCTGAATATTTACATATTACAAACACCAAAATATATGATAATACATACAAAAATATAGATAAGTTAATAACTCCGCTAAATTTTACTTTTTCTAAAATTTTTCCGGCAATTGCAGACCAAAAAGACCACGCAAACAAAGCAGATCCGGTAACTATACTAAACATAAAAACGGGAATATCATTTTCTACCATCAATGGTTGCAATCCCCAATGAAAAACCGCAAAACTTGATGATACAACAGCAAATGTTAAAATTATTATCTTTAAATCTCTATTTTTCATCGTATCATAACAAATAGATAAAATATCTTTTAAATGATTATACCCTTCAACTTTTCGTTTTTGTTCTTTTATCTCCGGCAAAATTAAATAACATAGCATTGCAATTAAATATGCAAACATCGTAAAAAATATTGTACCATTTGCTCCGACAAAATAAAACAAAAAAGCACCACTACATGCAGCAACAAAAAAACCGGATTTTGCCCAAAATACTTGTTTTGAAAGTATCAGATGAAACTTATTTTTCTTTTTATATTGTTCACATAAACCATAAAGATAAGCATCATCTGTACCGGAAAGAAAAGCATCGCTAAAACCAAATAACAATTCTCCAACTAGCAATATCCAAAATCCGCTTCCTAACAACCAAACTGCACATCCCAATGCTGACAATAATGCGGAAAATGCCAAATTCAAACGTCTGGAAAACAAATCACCAAAATAACCACTGGGAACTTCCATAAACAGAATTGCCCATAAGTATATTCCTTGGATAAGAAAATAATCACCAATTGATACATTCTTATTTTGATATATCAATACTAAAACAGGAAAGGTAAAATGCAACTGCCTTATAAAACTAACAAACCCAAATAATTTGAACGGATTTTTTACAAACCTTTTTTTCAATATTACAATCCTTTAATTAAATTTCCTGAAACTACGCTCCAACCACTTTTTACACAAACTTGGCAATCAAGTCTTTAGGAATACGTACAGGTCTTTTCGCCTTTAACGACACATAAACAGCCTTAACATCAATTGAAACTAAAAGCTGATCGCCCCGAGTTATTTCTTGATGCATCGTACATGTTGCACCACCGATTTCCGTTACCTGACAAGAAACAACCAACTCATCATCCAAGACTGCCGGAGCCTGATAATCTGCCTCACAATGACGCACCATAAAAGCAAATTTATCCTCACTTTCCAGTGCATCTTGTTGACGAACACCAAGTGCACGAATATATTCGGTACGAGCACGCTCGGCAAATTTGAGATAATTTGCATAATAAACAACTCCACCTGCATCAGTATCTTCATAATAAACTCTTACCGGAAACAAAAATTTGTTATCTTTAATTTCTCCGACCACTGCAGAAACTGGTTTTATAATCATTATTTTACCTTTCTAATTATCCAATAAATCCAATTGTGCTGATGCTTTATCTTTACGCATTTGCGGCACTCCCAAGTAGCGACATCCCAAATCAGAGATCACTCTTCCTCGAGGTGTACGCTGCAAAAAACCGAGTTTGAGCAAAAACGGTTCAATTACTTCTTCAATAGTATCTCTTTCTTCAGACAATGCCGCTGCCAAAGTATCTGCGCCAACAGGACCTCCCCCATAATTTTGCACAATACAATTAAGATAGCGCCTATCAAACGCATCCAAACCATAATTATCAACATCCAAACGACGTAAAGCATTATCTGCAATTTTATTATCAACTTCCAAAGCTCCGCAAACTGCTCCGAAATCTCTGACTCGTCTGAGCAATCGTCCGGCTACACGAGGTGTTCCTCTTGATCTTTTTGCTATTTCCAATGCTCCAACCTCAGACAAAGGCATATCAAGCAATCTTGCCCCACGCATAACAATTTGCTTTAGCTCTTCCGGAGAATAAAAATCAAGACGAAGAGGGATTCCAAACCGTTCACGCAAAGGAGTAGAAAGCATTCCCGAACGAGTTGTCGCCCCAACCAAAGTAAACGGTTGCAAATCTATTCTGACTGAACGAGCCGAAGGACCTTCACCGATAATCAAATCAAGTTGAAAATCTTCCATCGCTGAATACAAAACTTCTTCAATTGCCGGATTAAGACGATGTATTTCATCAATAAACAACACATCATTACGCTCTAAATTGGTTAAAATAGCCGCCAGATCACCGGATTTTGAAATCATAGGTGCAGAAGTTGCCCTAAAACCAACCCCAAGTTCTTTAGCCACAATTGAAGCTAAGGTTGTTTTACCCAGCCCCGGAGGACCAAACAACAACACATGATCCAGCGCCTCACCTCGACCTTTGGCAGCATCAATAAAAACTTTCAAATTCTCACAAACCGTACGTTGTCCGACAAAATCCGCCAAACTTTGCGGACGTAAATTTATTGGAGTTCCGGTTGTGTTTTCATCTTCAAGTTGTTTTTGCGGGCTTACAATACGTTCATCCATCATTTATTTTAGTCCTTATTTGCAAATTCTTTCAAAGCGGCTTTGATTAATTCTGACATATCTGCATTCGGATTATTAAGAGCGGCCTGATTAACCGCTTTATATGCCTCCAAACGCTGATACCCCAAATTAACCAAAGCTGAAATCGCATCTTCTATCTTGCTTGGGTCACCTTGCTGTGCCATCACCACATTTGCTACGCCGTTCGAAGCATCATCGGTATTGATATTTTCGGATAAATTACTACTCATTCCCATTACAGGAACGGTTACAATCTTATCTTTCAACTCTGTTACTATTCTGGCGGCCAGTTTCGGCCCCACCCCATTGGCACGAGTAAAAGAATTTTTATCTTGCGCAGAAATTGCTTGTGTCAACTGCAAAGGAGAAAGCACTGAGAGAATAGCCAAACAAACTTTTGCTCCCACACCTTGTACTTTGGTTAAGGTATTAAACCATTCTTTTTCCAAAGCATCGGCAAATCCGAATAATGATATGCTATCTTCTCTGACTACCGTTTCTATATATAAAGATACTTCCGCTCCGATAATTAATTTTGATAAAGTCTTACTGGAAGCAAAAACCAAGTATCCAACTCCGTTCACATCAATAATAGCGGCATCTTCACCATAACTATCTACTATTCCACGTAACTTTGCAATCATATATCCAACCTCATAAATCAAAATTTATCTTAGATTAAACAAAAACTGTCAGATATACAAGTTATTTTTGCAATTTAAGAACAAAATATGAACTTTATTTT